>JACSRN010000087.1 GCA_014879735.1 Paracoccaceae bacterium | reverse complement strand
GGTTGCTCGGCATAATTACAGTCCCTCGGGTTACACTAACCCGAGGGAAGACCATGACCGACGATACCCAAATGCCGCTTGCGGCGGCTCAGCAGTCCACGCGCTGCTTTTCGGCTGAAGACACTGTCCGCGCCTTTCTCGAGCCGATGCATTGGACAGCAGCTTTTGTGACCTACAGCAGCGCCGCCCGGCATTTCCTGCACTGGCTTGAGATCAGCAAGATTCCGATCGTCGATGTCGACCAGTCGGTCATTCAGCGCTTTGCCGACCATGACTGCTCCTGCCAGCGCTACAGCGCCGACCAAGTTCGCGATCCCTATTACGTCAACCGTGTCAGGCGCTTCGTCCGGTTTCTGGAAGACCGGGGTGACATAGCCGTCGTCAAGGACGTGGCGGACATGGGCCAGCATCTGCGCCGCTATGGGGAGCGCCTTGCGTCGAGCGGGTACAACCGTTGGTCGCAACGGCGGCTGCACTCGGTTGCGGAGCATTTCGGACTGTGGTTGCGCGCCTCGCGGATCGGTTGGCACGAGGTGGACGCATCGGTCGTCGAGCGATTTGTCCGCCACGACTGTGGCTGTGGAGAAGGCCGCAAGCATGGGACCATCGCAAGGACCGGCATTCAGCGGCGGCGGCTCGGCGCGACCCGGTTCATCGCATTCTTAAGGGACCGCGGTGTCGTGGCGCGGCCCGTCATAGCGCCAGGCCGCGACCCCGTTGCGCAAGCTTTCGGCGATTGGCTTCGTCAGCATCGCGGCGCGACGGAGAGGACAATCGAGAACTATGTCTTCATCACCGCCCGGTTCCTGCCTGACCTCGGGTCCGATCCGTCTTGCTACGATGTCGCCACCCTCCGGCGGATCGTTCTCGACCAACCTCCGCATTTTGCCCGGGCCTCGGTGGGCAAGGTGGCGACGGTCTTGCGCGCGTTTCTTCGGTTTCAGGCCGCCAATGGCCGTTGCCGTCCCGAACTGCAGCACGCTGTGCCATACGTGACGCCTTACCGACTGTCGGTTCTTCCGCGATATGCCGATCCCGCGACGATCGAGCGGATCGTCGCGGCCTGCAGCGCCGACACCCCGGCACGGATCAGAGACCGGGCCATCATTCTGCTCTTGGCCCGCCTCGGGCTGCGGGCGAGCGATATCTGGCTGATGCGGATCACCGATATCGACTGGCGACAAGGGCTTCTGCGGCTCCATGGCAAGGGACGACGCAGTATCCGGCTGCCTCTGCCACAGGATGCCGGGGACGCGGTTGCGGCCTATCTGGATGAGGTCCGGCCGGTCATCGCCGAAGAGCGGCTATTTCTGCGTCTCGGAGCGCCGTTCACGCCCTTTGCCTCGTCATCGGAGATATCGGGGATCCTGGCCCGGCATCTGGTGCGCGCCGGCATAAGGGGCGTGCCATCGGGCGCCCACATGTTCCGCCATTCCCTTGCAACCCGGCTCTTGCGCGAGGGTGCAGGCCTCGAGGCCGTCGGCGCTGTCCTGCGCCACCGCTCGCCCGACACAACCACCGTCTATGCCAAGGTCGACATTCCGATGCTGCAGATGATCGCCCAGCCCTGGCCGGGAGATCTGGCATGCTGAGCGATGACGTTGCCCGTTATGTGGCGATCTATCGCCGGCTCGGGCGCAATTTTGCCGAGCAGAGCCGAACCCTGCATCTCTATGCCCGATACGCCGAGGCATATGGCGACGACCACGTCCGCGTCGCTCGCATCCATGACTGGTGCGCAATGGCGTCGTCTCCCAGCCGGGCCAGAACCTGTTACGACACTGTCCGGCGCTTGGCGGCCTTCCTCAATGCCGAGGATCCTTACCATGAAGTGCCACCGGTCGGCGCGTTCGGTCGCGGCAAACGCCCGCGCCCGGCACCGCACCTGCTTGAGCTCGCCCAGATCAGGGCCATCCTTGCTGCGGCCCTCGATCTCGGACCCAAGGGCTCGATCAGCCCCTACACCTTCCACTACCTCTTCGGCCTCCTAGCGGCGACCGGCATGCGCGTTTCCGAGGCGCTCGCGCTGCGGCCGGGTGACATCGGTTCCGATGGCCTCACCATCCGGCACGGCAAATTCGGCAAAAGCCGTTTGCTGCCGATCCATGCCTCGACCCGCGCAGCACTGGCCGAATACACCGCCATTCGCCAAAGACTGTGTGCAAAAGGCGAGGATTTCTTCGTGCTCTGCTCCGGAAAGGCCCCGAGCAAAGTCCGCGCCCACGTTGTCTTTGTCGAGATCGCGCGGAACCTCGGCATGCGACCCCATGATCGCCACAGCCCCGGTCCCCGGCTCCACGACCTGCGACACAGTTTCGCCGTCCGCTCGCTGGAAGGTTGCCTGCATGACCGTCGGGCCGTCGCCCATCACATGGCCGGGCTCAGTACCTATCTCGGCCACACCAGCATGGCGCACACCTATTGGTATCTGGAGGCGACGCCCGTGCTGATGCATTCCATCGCGGCCGCCGGCGAGTCCCTGTTTGTGGAGGGCCGGACATGACCGTGCTTTCGCCGTCCCTAGCCTCCTTCCTCCGCGAGCATCTGCCGCGCGAGCGTAACGCCAGCCGCCATACAGTGGCGGCCTATGCCAGCACTTTCGGCCTGCTGCTGCGCTACGCGGCCGAGCGCCTCGATCGGCGCCCAACCGATCTGACCATCGAAGATCTCGACCCGGACCTGATCCTCGGCTTCCTGACCCATGTCGAGCAGGAACGCGGCAACACGGCGCGATCCCGCAATGCCCGGTTCGCGGCCATAAGGTCGTTCTTCCGCTATCTGGAATACAGAGTTCCCGCCTGCCTCGAACAGGCCCTCCGGATTCGGTCATTGCCGATGAAGAAGACCGACAAGGCGCTGATCGACTACCTCACCCGCGACGAGATCAACGCGCTTCTGGCGGCCCCCGATTGCACGACCGTGGTCGGCCTCAGGGACAGGGCCATGCTGCATCTGACCTATGCTGCGGGACTGCGGGTGTCCGAACTTCTCGCCGTGCAGATCGGCGACTTCCCGGATCGGTCGCTTGCGATGGTGAGGGTCCTCGGCAAGGGGCGGCGCGAACGGGTGCTGCCGCTTTGGCAAGAGACCCGGACCGTCCTTCGGGCCTGGCTTGCCGTGCGACCGCCCGTGCAGGCGAAGGAACTGTTCGTCAGTCGGGATGGCCAGTCTCTGAGCCGCGACGGCTTTGCCCAGCGGCTCGCGGTGCATGTTGCTGCAGCGGCAAAGAAGCGGCCCTCCCTGTCGGAAAAACGGGTGACGCCGCATGTGCTGCGCCACAGTTGTGCCATGCATACGCTGGAAGCGACGGGCGACATCCGCAAGGTCTCGCTCTGGCTTGGTCACGCCAGCCTGCAAAGCACTGAAGCCTATCTGCGCGTCGATCCCGCCGAAAAGCTCGCCATCCTGGCTGTCAATGCCCCGCCAAGCGTTCCGAAAGGCAGGTTCCGAACGCCCGACAGGCTTCTCGCCATGCTGGCTGAAATCCAAAAATCGGCCTGACCGCCTCCTGCAGTGCCTCGGGTTGCTGTAACCCGAGGCACTGTAATTATGCCGAGCAACCAGACCCCGAAAACCTTGCCGCGCAGGCACTTCACACCTCGACCTCGGCATAATCCTGAGCGCGGCATAAAGCATCTTATGCCGAGATCGGCATAAGATGCTCTCCGGCGGGCGGCCTTCTTCGATCAGCACCTTCTCGATGATCTTGCCGGACTCGGCCTTCGAGAAACCGCGCTTGCGCAGGAAGTCATCCCGATCCTCATCCGTCCGCGCCACGATCTGCTGCCGCGCCGCCTTGATGCCGTTCACGAAGCCCTGCGGCGAGGAATTGGCAAAGCGCGTCAGCGCCGGGGCGGCCTCATGGGCGAAGCGGGAGGCCGCGTATTTCGAGTGGCGGATGGTGATCTCCTGGAAATCCTCGACGCCCCAGAGATTGCGGTTCTGGCACACGGCCCGCAGGTAGAAGCTCGCCATGCCGAGCGTCTTCGCGCCCACCTCGGAATTCCAGCAATAGAAGCCCCGGAAATAGAGATCGGGAGAGCCGTCCGGCAGGCGGCCCGCCTCGATCGGGTTGTGATCGTCGACCAGGAACAGAAAGACGTCGCGGTCCGAGGCATAGAGTGTGGTCGTGTCGCGGCTGATCTCGACATCGGGGTTATAGACCCCGGTCGACCAGTCCAGCACACCCGGCACCTTCCAGCGCGTGTCGCCCGTGCCATTGCCCGCGATGCGCTGCACCGCCTCGACCAGCTCATGGTCATGGATGCGGCCATAGTCGGGGCCGGTCACAGCGCGCAGTTCGGTGCGGCCGTCTTCCGTCTCGAAGGTTTTCACCTGCTCTGCGCGGTGATTGGTCAGGCCATACTGCAGGTTGATCCCCGCCAGCGGCGCGGGCAACTGCCGCAGGTAGGATGCCGGAGCGCCGACGATGCTGGCAAGCTGGCCGAAGGCCCAGTGCGTGGGTGCAACCGGCTCGTGCGCTTTCGGCAGCATCAGGTGCAACCGTTCGGGGTTGTCGCGCGCCGCCTCGACTCGGATGTCGACCGTCTGCACCACCCTGCTGCGGCTGCGCTCGGAGCGGCTCTTCACATTGGCCCAGAGATCGTCGAGCGACAGATACCGCTCGTCATCATGCCGGTTGAACCATTCGGACGACACCCGCCCGTTCCGCTCACCCCGGCTCACATCCACTTTCCAGCCACCAGCCCGCGTCGGTGCAACCGGATCCAGAACTTCCACAACGCCCATCGGCTATCTCCCGCGACGGGCGCCGGGAGCCACTCTCCCTGCCCTCAACCCGTCACCGGGAAACCGGCACTCCTCTCACTCTTGGGTTCACAATGGCGAATTAGAGCAAAGCGGCAGTGTCCGAGGCCTGCGGGTGGTCATCGGTTTTGGCTGTATTGGACGTCGCCCAAGACACGTACGACGAGCAGGCTGGCCTTGTGCGCGGCGTAGGCCTGCTGGCGCGTGGATGGCATCTTCGGGTCGTTATAGCGGACACCAGCGCCGCATTGGATGTCCGCAAGGAGGTGCTTGAGGTTCATGCCCGCGGCAGAGAAGGCGAGTGCGTCGTGCAACGCCGTCAGGTCGTGAACCCGTTTGACCGGGACGTCCCCAACCAGCGTGATCAGGCCCTTCATGAACTTCTCGGTCATCTGAAGAGATGCCCATCTCGCGTGTCCCCAGTTCGGTGACTGACTAGTCATGTTCGCAACGGCGGCAGCCCAGTCATCCTCGGCGGCAGCGAACATAGGGTCGGCCTTGCGGAAACGGTCGAATGCCTTGCGAACGTCGAGGCCCACCACGAAAAGCCCATAGACCTCGTTCAGGTCATCATCCGAGAAGTGCTGAAGGCGGGCCTCGGTGATGCCAGTAAGGGAGGCGCAAGCGTTGAGGTCCAGAACTTTCGTCCCGATCGTGTTGCCGGTCTCCTTCGGCAACTCGCGCTTCACCCCAATAACCGCCATCCCGTAGCTCAACGGAATTCGCATCTCCCAGATGTCCCCATCCGCGAGGACCGCGACCTTGGCCTCCTCTGAGAAATCGGTCTTGATCAGATCGCCGTAGACCTCTTCGTACCAGCGGTGGATGCGGTCGGTGTATACGCTGGTGGCGACCAGTTCTGCCGGTGCACCGGGCGGGAGCTTCGCAATGGGAAGACTGATGCGGAACCTTTTTCCGAACTCGATCACCGCCATGATGGGGCGCGAGTGTGGCGGTATTGCCTTCTCCTTGAGCGACTGGTCGATCTCGCGCAGAATGGGTGTGATGTCGTCAGGTATTTGCATGATGCGATGCTACCCACGGTGGTGGGACAGGGAAACAGGATGCTGCCATTCATCCGTCGAAAAGCCGAATCGAAACCGAACGGTGACTGGTGGACGGACGCCTTCACGCAGGAGGTGCGCGCGACCATTGAAGGGGTCTTCGCGCCACTAGGCGGAGGCACGGCGGAAAGCCTTGCGCGGTCGACCAACCCCAACAGCCTCGGCACGCTGGCGGAATACCTTAAGAAGGAGCACCTGCGCCATCTGGGGTACAAGCTGCTAGATCGGGCTGACACGCTGGTAAACGAGAACGTCCCGGTTCTTGACCTGCACTTCTACTTTGCGGTCAGAGGTGCGTTCTATTACCGGTGGCGGGATCACGATCCATTCGCTTTGGACGAGGCAGTGAAGAGTTTCCAGCGCCAGATCGGCCTCGGGGCTAATGTCGTCCGGTTCTTCCGCGAGGACAAGAACTGGGGCTTCATCCCGGCCCACGCGGGCTACCGGCAGCTTCGCATCATCGAAGAGAAGCGCGGCAACTGGACCTTGGCGAGGGCGCTCTGCAAGCAAGCGAACGCAGAGGGCTGGGCAGATGACTGGGACCACCACATCGGTAGGATCGACAAGAAGCTGGCGGCGATAAAGACGCTAGGCTGAAGTTTAACAGACCCGGCGGGTTTCCCCGCCGGGCCCCAGGGGGAGACCCCGATCCTCAGAACGGGATCTCGTCGTCGCGGTCGACCAGCTCGGGGCTTTCGTTCTCGGCCGACTTCGGGCGGCTCAGGAAGTCGACCTTCTCGGCGATGATCTCGCAGCCGTAGCGGTCGTTCCCCATGCTGTCGATCCACTTGGTGTAGTGGATGCGGCCGTGGACGAGGACCTTCATGCCCTTTTCGCAATGCTCCGCGACCGTCTTGCCCAGACCGTTGAAGCAGGTGATACGGTGCCATTCGGTGTCCATGACCCGGTAGCCATTCTCGTCGCGCAGCACGCGACCTTCCGAGAGGCGGGGGCGGGAGGTGGCGAGGCTGAAGTTGGTGATCTTGGTGCCGCCCTGGGTGGTGCGGACTTCGGGGGTCTGACCGATGTTGCCGGCGAGGATGACGATGTTCTGCATGGTAAGCTCCTGTTGCTCCTGTCTTCGGGACCGTCCCTTCGACAAGACCCGGAAAAAGCCCGTCGGGTGACGCGTGCACGGTGGACGGAACGGACGCCGGAAACCCCCAGAGGACCGGGGTGGAGCGGGCAGCCCCAAAGGGGCAACACGGCCCGGACTGAAGCGGGGTTGCGCGCGAGAGCCAGAACGGGATTAGGGGATTGTCAGTCGAAGGGATGGCCCAGGAGCCAGAGATGTGCGGGGAGCCCATGCCGGACCCTATCACCTTGCCCATCGGGACAGCCTGCCCCCCCAGTTCAGCACCTCACCGGCGACGAAAACGGAGATCACCAGCCTATGCCACCCCTGCCCCTGCCCTCTGGGAGTTGCGGCGCCCTGCCGCGACGGGCTATCGATACCGGGACATTCGGATACGGACCGCACAAATGGCTGATTACGATCTCGAGGCACTGTCGCTCAGCGAGCTGAAGAAAATGCAGAAGGACATCGCCAAGGCGATTTCCACCTATGAGGATCGGCAGAAGGCGGAAGCCCGCGCCAAGGTAGAAGCGCTCGCCCGGGATCTGGGCTACTCCTTGGCCGAACTTGTCAGCACCGATACGAAATCCTCCCGTGCGCCTGCCGCGGCGAAATACCGGCACCCTGAGAACCCGGCGCTCACCTGGTCCGGCCGGGGGCGGAAACCGCAGTGGTTCGTGAAGGCTTTGGATGCGGGAAAGACCGCGAGCGACCTGGCCATCAGTTGAAGGCTTGACCTACGCTTTCGGCCGAGGCTGTGTGGAAACCCGTCTCTGTGGTAAACTTCCGCAGGTCAGGCGGAGGCGGGCATGGTGGGTTTCATCGAGGGCGTTGATCGCAGCCAATCGGTGCTTTTCCCGGATCGGCTGGACGACTGGATCGGTGAAGACAGCCTCGTTCGCGTCGTAGACTTCTTCGTCGAAGAGTTGGATCTGCAGCGTCTCGGTTTCGCCCGATCGGTCCCCGCTCGGACGGGGCGACCCGGTTATCACCCCGCGGTCCTGCTCAAGCTGTTCATCTACGGTTACCTGAACCGCATCCCGTCGAGCCGCCGATTAGAACGCGAGGCGGGACGCAATGTCGAGGTCATGTGGCTGACCGGCAAGCTGGTGCCGGATCACAAGACCATCGCGGATTTCCGGCGCGACAACGGCGCGGGCATCCGCAAGGTCTGCGCGCAGTTCGTCGAGCTTTGCCGCCGGATCGGCACGCTGAAGGGCGATTGTGTGGCCATCGACGGCAGCAAGTTCAAGGCCGTGAACAACCGCGACAGGAACTTCACCAAGGGTAAGATCGCCAGTCGCATCGCCCATCTCGAAGCCGATGTCGAACGATACATCACCGAGATGGTCCGTATCGACCGGCAGGAGGAAGGCGAGGCAAGAGCGGGAAAGGTCGAGCATCTGTCCCGCCGCTATGGCCGCATCCGGCAGGAGATCGCGCGCCTCAGAGAGATGGACAAGGCTTTGGCCGACGCACCGGATGGCCAGATTTCCCTGACTGACCCGGACGCCCGCTCGATGGCGACCAGCGCGCGGCACAGCGGCTTGGTCGGCTACAATGTGCAGAGTGCTGTCGATGCTGAGACGCATCTCATCGTCGCGCATGAGGTCACCAACCAGGGCTTCGACCGCGAACAGCTCAGCCAGATGGCCATCGCGGCCAAGGCTGCCCTTGGGCGGGACGAATTGCATGCCATCGCCGACAAGGGCTACTTCAGCGACCCCGAGATCCTGGCTTGCCATGAGGCAGGCATCATGACGACAGTGCCGCGGCCTGCGACCTCGGGCAATGCGGCCAAGGGCATGTATGTGAAGGCGGACTTCGTCTACGACGCCGAACGGGACGTCTACGTCTGCCCCGCAGGCGAAGACCTGACCTACCGCTACACGACCGAGGAGCGCGGCATCCCGATCCGGCGATGTTGGATCAACGGATGCAAGACCTGCCCGCTCCTGACCAATTGCACGACGGGCAACGAGCGGCGGATTTCGCGCTGGGAGCGGGAAGATCTGGTCGACGACATGGAGAGCCGTCTGGGACGCGGCCCGGACTACATGACACTCCGCCGCTGCACCGTCGAACACCCGTTCGGCACGATCAAAGCGTGGATGGGCGGCACCCATTTCCTGACGCGCAGACTGAAGAATGTCCGCAGCGAAATGGCGTTGAATGTGCTGGCCTACAACATCAAGCGAATGGTCGCTCTGCTCGGCGTCAGGGGGCTGATGCGGGCCATGCGGGGCTGATATCAGCTCTCTGGAGCTACATGAGGCCGACCGGTGGCCGTCAGATGCCCCTCCCAGAGGCGCGGTGAAAGCGATGTGCGCTCATTGCGAACCTGTTGTCCGGAAATGCTCCGATCGACCACGCCGCAGACGTCGCCACCGCGTTTCCACACAGCCTCGGCCCTTAGCAGCCCTTCGTGCGGATCACAGCCAACGGCGGCTATGTGGAAAACGTGATCCCCGGTGCCTCCAGATCGATCCAAATGCTGGGCCATACTCCCGACGCGTATCACACCAGAGCACACCATTGCGATTTATGAAGGCGCGGGGGTTGCCATAGCCTTTTGGAAAGAAAGGTTGAAACCGCGCCATCTGTGCGTCTGTCAGCCAGAAAAGGTTGCTTATCGGTCAGTCTCCTCACGGAGTCCGAGTGACGCAGCGAGCGAATGATCAATTGGTCCTGACTTGGTGGAGGGGGCAAGTCAGAGCCCAACAGAGGTCCGCCATCGTTTGTGCTCGCAGAAGGTCAAGACCTGCAAATGATACTCGCGGCGAAAGTCATGCTCTGTTCTGGTACTGGGCTGGCGTCACACCTACTATCTTGCGAAATGTACGGCAAAGGTGGCTTTGGTCGGAGAAACCACAGTCCAGCGCGACCGACTTAAGTGGAAGGCGCCCGCGTCGGAGCATCTCCTGTGCCTTGCTGACACGTTTCTGGATTACAAAGGCGTATGGGGCGATCCCGAAGTCGGCCTTGAACTGGCGGGAAAAGTGAAACGGGCTGAGGCCGACGGCAGCGGCGAGATCGTCAAGGCTGATGTTTTCGCTGAGCTGGTCTTCGATGAGGTCTATGATGCGTTTGCGTTGAGTCGGGCTGAAGGCGGAGCCGCTTTCATCGGCAAGCCGGATCCGGGCATAGCGTCGCAGCATATGCACCGCGATCTGGTTGCGCAGCGCGTCAATCATCAGGCGCTGCCCCATGCCACCGTTGCGCAGTTCGTTTTCAAGCATGTGGAAGCAGTTTAGCAGAACCGGATCCTCGGCCGAAACCTGATCTTGTATCTCGACGGATTGCGGACTGCGGCCAAACACGGTCTGTGCCGTGTCCTCAAGGCAGTCATGACCGATGTAGATATGCCGAACCTTGATCGGTTCTGCCCAGCACCACGTGGATTGCTCGGCCCGCGTCAAAAGCGAGATCCTGCCCCTGCCAACGGGCGCGCTTTGCCTTGATCCGCCACTTGTTCGCAGCATGGTCGTCGGATTTCCGTCGTAGGCTACGATCATGTAATCGCGCATCGCGGGGATGGCCGCGTCCTGGCGATCGTAGTGGTAGCCTTTCATCGTGATGCCCTTCCAGTCCCGGCCGGAACTGTCCATCGTGATTGTGCCGGGAATCCACTCAGGAATCCGGTCTGGCGTCACGAGTGCTTTCTGCATCTGGCTCCCCCTTTATTGGCGGTCGGGCCGAGTTGGCGGCCCGGCTTTGCGCGTCATCTCTGAACCGTGTCCGTCCGTTCCTCAAGAACGACGCCCGACTGCGTCAGATCGTCGATCTGCTGTTCCGAAAAACCCGCCTCCTTGAGCAGGACACGGCTATGCTGTGCGAACCGGGGCGGGGCGGCGCGGACTTCGCCTGGTGTCCGCGACAGACGTGCCGGAACGCCAGTGCCCTTGTAGCTGCCGACCGACACCACCATGCCGCGATGGCGGGTATGCGGGTGGTCAAGCGCGTCGATCACGTTGCGCACCACGCCTGTCGGGACACCTGCGCGCAGCAGCGCGGGTTCAAGCGCCCGGGCGTCGCTCTCCGCAAGGCGCGCAGACAGGATTTCCGTGATTTCGGCGCGGTGGGCCAGCCGGGCAGCGTTGTCGGCAAAGCGGGGGTCTTGCGGGACGTCGGACAGGCCTAGCACCTCGCAGAGCTTGGCGAACTGGCCGTTGTTGCCAACGGCGAGGTATAACTTGCCGGTTCGGGTTTCGAACATGTCATAGGGCACGATGTTGGGGTGCCCGTTGCCGGTGGCAACCGGGACCTTTCCCGACATGAGGCTGTTTGCAGCTTGCGGGTGCATCATGCTGATGGCGCAGTCGTAAAGTGGCACTTCGATTGCTTGGCCCAGCCCAGAGCGGAACCGTTCGATGATAGCCGCCAGCACCGCATTGCAGGCGATGAGTCCTGTGCCGATATCCACGATGGGCGTGCCCATCCGCGTCGGGCCATTGGCCGGGTTTCCGTTGATGCTCATCAGGCCGGTCATCGCCTGCACCACGGCGTCATAGCCGGGGAAGCCGCCCAACGGGCCATCGGCACCAAAGCCGGTGACGTGACAAAGGATCAGGCGGGGAAAACGGTTCTTGAGCACCGCATCATAGCCGAGACCCCATTTTTCCAAAGCACCGGACTTGAAGTTGTGGACCAGGACGTCGGCGCCTTCGAGCAGGCGCAGGATCACGTCGCGCCCCTCGGGCTTGCCGATGTCGATGGCGATGGAGCGCTTGTTGCGGTTGGCGCCGGAAAAATAGGCGGAAAGCCCGTCGTTGAAGGGCGGGCCCCATTCGCGCGTCTCGTCCCCTTGCGGAGGCTCGACCTTGATGATCTCGGCGCCATGGTCGGCCAGCGTCTGGGTGCAATAGGGGCCGCCCAGCACGCGGCTGAGGTCAAGGACGCGGATTCCGTCAAGCGCGCCGGGCATCACAACACCTCGCGGTAAAGGGAGGCCACGTCGTCGGCCGTCATGTCGCGCGGGTTGGTGGCCAGCAGCCGGCTGATACCGGTCACGACCTCGTTTGCCATGCCGGGAATGGCGGCCTCGGTCACACCAACCTCGGACAGGCGGGCCTTGAGGCCGCTGGCCTTCAGCATCCGCTCCATTTCCTCGATCAGGGCAAGGGCCGCCGCCGCGTCGGAGTTGAAATGGCGGGCAGGCAAAAGGAGACGCGACAGGCGGGCGTATTCCGCCTCGGCGACGGGCAGGTTGAAGCGCAGGACCGGGCCTGCCACCAGCGCGTTGGCATGGCCGTGCGGAACGTGGAAACCGGTGCCAAGGGGATAGGACAGCGCGTGGATCGCGCCGACGCTGGCGTTGATGAAGGCCATCCCGGCCAGAGTGGCGCCCAGCAACATCGCTTCGCGCGCCTCAAGGTCCGTCGGGGTATCCAGCACGCGGGGCAGGTTCTGGCCCAGAAGGACCAGCGCCTTGTCGGCCAGACCGTCGGAAATAGGGTTCTTGCGGGTGCGGCTGGTTGCGGCCTCGATCGCATGCACCATCGCATCCAGTGCGGTGGCCGCAGTGATCGAACGTGGCATCCCGAGCGTGAGCTTGGCATCCAGAAGGGCGATGTCGGGCAGAAGCTGCGGCGCATAGACCGCCTTCTTCTCGTGGCTCTCCGATGTCAGCACCGAAACCCAGGTCACCTCGGACCCGGTTCCGGCGGTGGTCGGCACCTGGATCAGTGGCAGGCGCTGGCCCCTCACGCGGTCCACGCCGATCATGTCGGCAATCGGCTGGCCGCTGGCCACGGCGACCGCCACGACCTTTGCGGTATCGAGCGAACTGCCGCCGCCCAGACCGATGACGCCGTCGGCGCCGAAGCTAGTCGCGGCCTCAACTGCGGCCTCGACAACCGCGATGGGTGGGTCGGCCTGCACTTTATCAAAGATCTCGGCAGCGATGCCTGCGCCTTTGAGTGCCGCGACCGCCTCACCGGCAAAACCGCAGGCGACGATGCCGGGGTCGGTGATCACGAAGGCGCGGGTGACTGACAGACCTTTGGTCAGGCTGCCAAGCTGGGCGAGGCCGCCGCTCTGGCAGACGATGCTGGGGGTGGCGAGAAAGTTGAAATCCATCATGGGCTCCGGTTCGGTCAGGCGGCAGCAGCATCGCGGATCATGTTCCGCGCGATCAGAACCTGCTGGATCTGGGTGGTGCCTTCGTAGATGCGGAAAAGGCGCACATCGCGGTAGAAGCGTTCGACGGCATATTCGGCCATGTAGCCTGCGCCGCCGTGGATCTGCACTGCCCGGTCGGCCACCCGGCCCACCATTTCCGAGGCATACATCTTGCAGCAGGCGGCATCGGTGGACACGTTCGCCCCGGCGTCCCTGCGCCGGGCTGTTTCCTCGATCATGCAGCGGGCGGCGAAGGCTTCGGTGCGGCTGTCTGCCAGCATGGCCTGAATCAGTTGCTTTTCGGCAATCGGTTCGCCGAACTGGCGGCGCTCCATAGCATAGGCCAGCGCATCGCGGATCAGCCGTTCGGCCGCCCCGACGCAGACTGCCGAGATATGCAGACGCCCCCGGTCCAGCACCTTCATCGCGGTCTTGAAGCCTTGGTTTTCCCGCGCCGGGCCACCAATGATGTTGGCGGCGGGGACGCGGACATCTTCAAGGATCACGTCGCAGGTGTGCGAGCCCTTCTGACCCATCTTCTTGTCGGGCTGGCCCAGCGACAGGCCTTGCGTTCCGGCCTCGACGATGAAGGCGCTGACGCCGGACGATCCCTTTGTCTCGGGATTGGTGCGGGCAAAAACGGTGAAGACATCGGCGCGCGACGCGTTGGTGATATAGCGCTTGGTCCCGTTCAGCACGAAATGGTCACCATCGCGGCGGGCGGTGGTGCGCAAGCTGCCTGCATCCGACCCAGCATCCGGTTCGGTCAGCGCAAAGGAGGCGATCATTTCGCCGGAAGCCAGCGCGGGCAGGTATTTCGCCTTCTGTTCGGCGGTGCCGTCGATGATGATGCCCTGCGACCCGATGCCGTTGTTGGTGCCGACCAGTGAGCGGAACACCGGCGAGGTCTGACCCAGCACGAAGGCGGCCTGCACCTCTTCGGACATGGAAAGGCCAAGGCCGCCGTATTCCTCTGGGATCGACATGCCGAAAAGGCCCATTTCCCGGATCTCCTGCACCAGCGCGGGCGGGATCGCGTCTTCTTCGGCGACCAGCGCCTCGTTCGGGATCAGGCGTTCCTTGACGAAGCGGTCGAGCGCGTCGAGGAACTGGGCGAGTGTATCGGAGTCTAGGGCCATGGTATTCTCTGGGGTCAGGGGGCTACGGCCGCCACGTGGCGGACAACGTTGATAAGGCGGGGCGCGACATCACTTTCTATCCAGTCGCGCGTCAGGGTCTGCGAGGGGCCGCCACAGTTGAAGGCGACGATGGGCGAGCCGTCGCGTGGGATGAAGGGCACCGCCACCGCGTTCACGTCGCGCTTCCATTCGGTATAGGAGGTGCAGTAGCCACGGGTCTGGTAATCCTCGATCGCCTTTTCGATACCGGGCTGGACGTTTGGCCAGTTCTCGCCTTCGTGCTCGCGCACCTCGTCGATCATCCGGGCGCGCTCGTCCTCGGGGTGGGCGGCGATACAGGCCCGGCCGACTGCGGTGGTGGCCAGCTTGATATGCGCGCCGACTTCGATCGCGAGCGTCACCGCATTGGTGCCCTTGCAGCGTTCCAGATAGACCATCGACAGGCGGTCGCGGCTGGCCATTGCCACCGGCATCCCGGTGTAATCGGCGAGTTCCTGCATGTAAGGCTTGGCCAGTTGCCGCAGGGGCATCCCGGCAAGGCAGGAAAAGCCCAGTGACAGCACCGGGGGCGCCAACACGTAGCGCGCGGTGTCTGGGTTGTAGCTGAGATACCCCAGTTTGTGCAGCGTGTAGGTCAGCCGTGAGACGGTGGATTTGCTGAGCGCCGCGCGTTCGGCAAGATCGCGGTTGCCCAGCGCCTCGCCCTCACGCCGGAAGGCGCGCAGAAGTTCCAGGCCGCGCGCCAAGGCCACCACGAAGTCGCGGTCCTGTTCGTCATCCTCGGGTTTCTCCTTCCTTGGCCTCACGGTGTCCCTCCTCAAGGACAGATGCTGCGTATTGAATGATCTCTAAAGCAAAGATATGGTCCACGTCAATACTGCGGAATGTTTTTCCGCATAGCGGAATAAAGAAGCTGCCCGCCTTATCCCGCTTGCATCAATGGAACAGCGGGTGGCGCTGCCAAGCGAGGACGTGAACATCATGAATAATCTGGATTACCCGCAAATCCGCCACCTCATCGGCAAGGATTGGCTGGCGAGTGCAACTACCGGCGATCGGGCGGTCATCAACCCGGCCAACGGGGTCGAGATTGGCCGAATTCCCCAGGCCACGGCCGAGGATCTGGAGCGTGCGGTGCGCCACGCCGAATCGGCCTTTGCCACTTGGAAGGACCGTTCGCCCACCGATCGTGGCGCGATCCTGCGCCGGTTCGCCGATCTTCTGCGGCAAAACGATGCGATGATCGCCCGCTGGATCACGCTGGATGAAGGCAAGCCGCTGGCCGAGGCGCTGATCGAGGTGCGGTCGTCCGCCGATCACGTTGACTGGCACGCCGAAGAGTGCCGCCGCATTTATGGCCGCATCGTGCCCTCGCGCAATCCAACGGTGCAGCATCTGGTGGTGCGTGAACCTGTTGGCGTTTGCCTGGCCATCACGCCCTGGAACTTCCCGCTCAGCCAAGCCGTGCGCAAGGTGGCGGCGGCGCTGGCCTCTGGCTGCACGATGATCCTGAAGGGTCCGGCCGAAGCCCCGGCGGGCTGCCTAGCTATCGCGCGCTTCCTGCAGGAGGCGGGTCTGCCGGAGGGGTGTCTGAACCTCGTCTGGGGCAATTCAGCCTTCATCTCGGAAACGCTGATCGCGCATCCGGTCGTGCGCAAGATCACTTTCACTGGCTCGGTCGAAGTGGGCAAGCATCTTGCCGCGCTGGCGGGCCAACACATGAAGCGGGCTACGATGGAACTGGGGGGCCATGCGCCGGTGCTGGTCTTCGACGATGCAGATGCCGGGGCGGCGGCACGGGCGCTGGCGGGCAACAAGCTGCGCAATGCCGGGCAGGTCTGCATTTCCCCGACGCGGTTTTATGTGCAGGCGGGCATTCACGAGCGGTTTCTGTCGGAACTGGTGACGGCGTTTGAGGCGGTCAAGGTCGGCGACGGCTTGGCCGAGGGCACGCAGATGGGGCCGCTTTGTCATGCGGGCCGCGTGACAGCGATGGAAAAGCTGGTTACGGATGCGCGCGACAACGGCGCCGAAGTGCTGACCGGGGGCGCGCGGATCGGCAACAGCGGCAGTTTCTACGCGCCCACAATCGTGAATACGCCGGACGACAGCATCGCCCTGATGCGCGACGAACCTTTCGGGCCGGTCGCGGTTGTGTCGCCCTTCCGCGAAATTGAGGACGGATTGGCGCGCGCCAATGGCCTGTCGTTCGGCCTTGCATCCTACATCTTCACCAACTCGCTGGAGCGCGCCGACCGTTCGGCGGCGTGCCTTCAGGCGGGAATGGTCAGCATCAACCACTTTGGTCTTGCATTGCCAGAAACGCCGTTCGGCGGGGTGCGTGACAGTGGCTATGGCAGCGAAGGTGGGACCGAGACTTTTGACGGTTATCTGTCCACCAAGTTCATCTCGCGCAATTCCGCGCCGGTACGGTGAGGTCTGACATGTCTGTTGATCTTGAACTGAGCGATGGTGCGGCAATCCTGACCATCAACAATCCGCCGCTGAATCTTCTCGATGCTGAAATTCGGGGGGGCCTTCTGCGCGGGATGGAGACAGCGGTGGCACGGGGCGCAGACCGGCTGATCGTGACCGGAGCAGGCAAAACCTTTGTCGCCGGTGCGGATGCCAAAGAGTTCGCCCAAGCGCCCATTGAACCGCACCTCAACGATGTCTTGCTGCACCTGGCCAGCCTTCCGATCCCCACGATTGCGGCGATCAACGGCGCGGCGCTGGGGGGCGGGCTTGAAATCGCATTGGCCTGCCGTTATCGCATCGCAGTCCCCGAAGCGCAGGTGGGATTGCCCGAGGTGGTTCTGGGTATCATCCCCGGCGCGGGTGGCACGCAGCGGTTGCCACGGCTGATCGGAGTCAAGGCAGCGCTGGACATGATTGTGACCGGCAAAGCCATCGCCGCAGGCAAGGCGCTGTCGATGGGGCTTGTCGATGAGATTGCAGACGATCCGCTGGCTGCTGCCTTGGCGCTTGACGACGTGCGCCTTGCTGCGGCGATCGGGCCGGACCAGCGTCCAGCGCCTCAGGCCGACGCCGACGCGGTGGCCGCGATGCAAACCCATATCACGCGCCGGATGCCGGGCCAGATTGCCCCGCCGGTCGCGGTGGGGCTGGTCGCGGAAACGGCCAGTCTGCCCTTGATCGAAGGGCTGGCGCGAGAACGCGCGGCATTTCTGAAGTTGCGCGCCTCACCGCAGGCGCGGGCCCTTAGACATATGTTCTTTGCCGAACGGGCGGCGGGCAACAGGGGGCGCACCTATCCCAGACCCGCGCGGGACATCGCCACGGCCATCGTGGTCGGCGGCGGCAACATGGGGGCTTCAATCGCCTATGCGCTGGCCGGTGCCGGCATTGCGGTGACCGTCGTTGAACGCGACCCCGCCGGGGCGGGGCGGGCCGAGGAGAACCTGCGCAAGCTGGTGGACCAAGGCATCGGTCGCGGCACGCTTTCCGCCACCGAGGGCGCGGCGATCCAAGAGCGGCTGACCTCTGTCGTCGGTTATGCCAACCTGCCACCTGCCGATCTGGCTATTGAAGCGGCTTTCGAGGATTTCGTGGTCAAGCGCGCGATCTTTGCCGAGCTTGAAACTGTGCTGCCACCAGAAACGATCCTTGCCACCAACACCTCTTATCTCGACGTGAACCGGCTGGCCGATAGCGTGGCGGTTCCGTCGCGCTTTCTTGGCCTGCATTTTTTCAGCCCGGCGCATATCATGAAGCTGCTGGAGATCGTGAATGGCGACCGCACATCGGACGAGACGCTTGGCGCGGCCTTCGCACTGGCGCGGCGTTTAGGAAAGATCCCGGTCCTGTCAGGCGTCTGCGACGGGTTCATCGGCAACCGGATTCTGACGCGCTACCGGCAAGCGGCCAACCTGCTTCTGGCCGAAGGTGCCCTGCCCAACGAGGTCGATGCCGCGATGCGGGGCTTCGGCATGGCGATGGGACCATATGAGGCGCAGGACATGTCAGGGCTCGACATCGCTTACGCCAACATCAAGCGGCAGGTCCCCGGCGCGAAGCCGCGTCACGTCCCCCTGGTTGAGCGTCTGGTCTCGGATCACCAGCGGCTTGGCCGCAAGACCGGTGCGGGGTGGTATGACTATGACGCGGCGGGAAAGGCAGTGGTGTCCGGGCTGGTGACAGGGGAAATCCGCAAGGTTTCGACAGAGATGGGCAGGACCCGGCGCGACTTCACAGCCGATGAGATTGTCGAACAGATCACCCTGGCCATGATCGCCGAGGCCTGCGCGATACTGGAGGAAGGTATCGCCGAGCGGCCACAAGACATCGACTTGGTGCTTGTGCATGGCTACGGCTTCCCGCGCTGGCGCGGCGGGCTGATCCATCATGCCGACAGCCTTGGGGTGAACGCCCTCGTGCAGCGCTACATGGCACTGGCCGCAGCATACCCGCAGGGATGGGCGGTGCCGCCGTTGCTGGCGCGGCTGGCCGCAACGGGCCAGACTCTGGACAGCCTGAACGCAGGTTGACCTCACATCTGACCACCGCGCCCCGGTCGTGATCGCATCGGGGCGCGAAACAGCAAGAAGATGCAACGCGACAAGCAGGCACGTTCAATACGAGGCGCGGCTGATACCTGTAACGTCCTCTGATTAGGGATACTCCGCGATCCCTGCGCCGATGGAGGATCGAACGCAGGGGGAACGGACCGGACCGGAACGCCACCTTTGGAGGATCAAATGGCAATCAGCAAGGAAGCCGATTCACTGCGAGCGCTCTATCAGAGCTGGACCGACCAGATGGTCGCGAACCCCGGCCTGACCATCGCCAACCTGCGCAGCATGTTCGACGAATGGGGCCAGCCCGCGCTGGAACCGGAGAACGTCACCTACAAGAGCGACCATGTCGGCGGGGTCGAGGCGATCTGGGCCCTGCCCGTGGGCGCCGACGCCAAGCGCGTGATCGTTTATACTCATGGCGGCGGGTTTGCTGTTGGTTCGGCCGACAGCCACCGAAAGATGGCGGGCCATCTTGCTAAAGTGCTGGGCGTGACCGCCTGCATTCTGCACTATCGCCGTGCGCCGGAACACCCCTTCCCCGCCCAGATCGAGGATGCCGTGGCCGCTTACAAAGCGCTGCTGGCCCAAGGGTTCGAGGCGAGGAACATTCTGACTGCAGGCGACAGCGCGGGTGGCAACCTCGCCATCGCTTCGGTGCTGAAGTTCCGCGACCTTGGCCTGCCCCTTCCGGGTGCGGTCATCGCCTATTCGCCCTGGCTTGACATGGCGCTGCGCGGCAAGACGTTGGAAACCAACGCCGCCACCGATGCGCTGGTCGGCAAGCCGATCCTTGAAGCGATGGCCGGCATGTTCCTCGGCGGCGCGACCGATCCGCTGAACCCGCTGGCCAACCCGCTGGAAAACGATTTCACCGGCTTCCCGCCGCTCTACATCACTTGCGGCGGGGCCGAGACGCTGCAAAGCGATTCCGAGTCGCTGGCCGCCAAGGCCAAGTCGCAGGGCGTGAACGTCGCACTCTCGGTGGTGCCGGGGATGCAGCACGTCTTCCCGGCCCTGTCGGGCCGCGCCCCCGAGGCCGATCAGGAACTGGCACGCATCGCCGCTTGGTATCGCGCCCTCTGATCCGACTGCCCCGCGCCGCCAGCTGGCGCAGGGCAGCAACAAATATCATCACAGTCAACCGGCCTTTCACCCGCTTTTCGCGGGGCGGCAGTGCCATGCTCTGGGAGGAGTATCATGACCAAATCTGTTGAAACCACAAAGACCAAGGGCGCCGATTTCGATGCTGTCGTCATCGGTGCGGGCTTCGGCGGTCTCTATTCCGTCTACAAATTGCGCAATGAACAGGGCCTGAACGTCAAGGCCTTCGACCGTGCAGGCGATGTGGGTGGCACCTGGTACTGGAACCGCTATCCCGGCGCGCTGTCGGATACCGAAAGCTTCGTCTACCGCTATTCCTTCAGCGGCGAGCTTTTGCAAAAGGGTCGCTGGAAGACCCGCTATCTTACCCAGCCCGAAATCCTCGCCTACATGAACGAGGTTGCAGACACCTACGACCTGCGCCGCAGCTTCCAGTTCAACACTCGTGTCACCGCGACCCATTTCAATGACGAAACCGGGCTGTGGCATGTGACAACCGACAAGGGCGAGACGGTCACCGCGAAATACTTGATCACGGGGCTTGGCCTGCTGTCCGCGACGAACACGCCGAAATACAAGGGCATTGACAGCTTCAAGGGCCAGATGCTGCACACCGGCAACTGGCCCGAGGGTGTCGAACTCAAGGGCAAGCGCGTCGGCGTGATCGGCACCGGCTCGACCGGGGTTCAGGTCATCACCGCGACCGCTCCGATTGCCGGACATCTTACGGTATTCCAGCGCTCGCCCCAATATGTCGTGCCGATCGGCAACACGCCCCAGGACGAGGCGACGATCGCCCAGCAAAAGGCCAACTACGACGACATCTGGAAACAAGTGAAATCCTCGGTCGTGGCCTTCGGCTTCGAGGAAAGCACCGTGCCTGCGGAAACCGCTTCGCCTGAAGAACGCGAACGCGTGTTCGAGGCCGCATGGCAGCGCGGCGGCGGCTTCTACTTCATGTTTGGAACGTTCTGCGACATTGCGACCAGCCAGATCGCAAATGACGCGGCTGCCGACTTCATCAAGAAGAAAATCAAGGAAATCGTGAAGGATCCCGCAACCGCAAAGGCGCTGACGCCGCGCGACATCTATGCCAAGCGCCCCTTGTGCGGGAACAACTACTATGAGGTCTACAATCGGCCCAATGTCACCCTCGCCGATATAAAGGCCGACCCGATCGCCGAGTTCACCGCGACCGGTATCCGGCTGGAAAGTGGCGCGGAGCATGAGCTGGATGTGGTGATCTTCGCCACTGGCTTTGACGCGGTGGACGGCAACTACGTCAAGATGGACATGCGCGGCCGCGGCGGCGTCACCATGCGCGACAAGTGGAAGGACGGCCCCCTGGGCTATCTGGGCATGATGGAGACGGATTTCCCGAACCTCTTCATGATCCTTGGCCCGAATGGCCCCTTCACCAACCTGCCGCCGAGCATCGAAACGCAGGTCGAGTGGATCGCCGACACCATCGAGATGATGGAGGGCAAGGGCCTGAAGGCCATCGAGCCGACCGAGGCCGCCCGGGACGAATGGGTCACGCTCTGCCGGACAATTGCGGACATGACCCTATTCCCGAAAGCCGAAAGTTGGATCTTCGGTGCGAACATCCCCGGCAAGAAGAACGCGGTGATGTTCTACATGGCGGGCATCGGCAATTACCGCAACGCGATCAACGCGGTGAAGGATGGTGGTTACCAGACCATGATCTTCGACCGCGAGATGGCAAGCGCCTGAAGCTACGGAACGCGCGGCGGGCCGGGCAGGATTGTGCCCGGCCCGCCATGCGCCAAGAAAACCACACAGCAATAAGGGAGAGAGTCTGTGGGACGTGTATCGGGAAAAGTCGCCCTCGTGACGGGCGCAGCAATGGGGATGGGCAAATCCCACTCCGAACTTCTGGCGCGGGAAGGCGCGCATGTCTTCGTCACAGACCGGGACGTGGCGGCGGGTGAGGCGGTCGCCAAGGGCATTGTGGCAGCAGGTGGCAAGGCCGACTTCATCAAGCATGACGTGGCAAGCGAAGCCGACTGGGCCAACGCCATTGCCACTGTGCGTGCCAAGGCCGGGCGGCTGGACATCCTTGTCAACAACGCGGGCGTGCTGATCTTGAAGCCCCTGCACGAAACAACGCCCGAGGAATTCGACCTGACGATGAACGTCAACGTGAAGGGCGTCTATCTGGGCATCCGCGCGGCCGTGCCGCTGATGAAGGAAGCGGACAAGGCCTCGATCGTGAACATTTCGTCGATCTACGGCATCGTCGGTGCGGCAATGGCCGGGGCCTATATCGGTTCCAAGGGTGCTGTGAGGATGCTGACCAAATCCTGTGCCGTCGATCTGGCAGATACCGGGATCCGGGTGAACTCGATCCACCCTGGCGTCATTGACACGCCGATGACCAAGGATCTGCTGCACGCCGATCCGGCCACGCGGCAGGCGATCCTGGGCTGTACGCTCCTCAAGCGTCCGAGCAAGCCCGAGGAAGTGTCGAACGCGGTGCTGTTCCTTGCTTCGGACGAAGCCTCGTTCGTCCATGGCGCCGAGATCGTCGTGGACGGTGGCTACACCGCAAACTGACGCACATGACTGCCCTGTCCGCCCAGCACGACCGGGCGGACAGGGGATGTGAGAAAGGAAGCTCTCCTATGAAGGTTCTGGTGCCTGTCAAACGGGTGATCGACTACAACGTGAAGGTCCGCGTGAAGGCGGATGGCACGGGTGTCGATCTGGCCAATGTGAAGATGTCGATGAACCCCTTTGACGAGATTGCCGTGGAAGAGGCGATCCGTCTGAAGGAGAAGGGCATCGCGACCGAGGTCGTGGTCGTCTCCATCGGCGTCAAGCAGGCCCAGGAAACGCTGCGGACCGCGCTCGCGATGGGGGCCGACCGCGCCATCCTGATCGAGGCGACGGACAACCTGCATGTGGACATCGAGCCCTTGGCCGTGGCCAAGCTGCTGGCGGCCGTGGTGAAGGAAGAAAAGCCGGGCCTCGTCCTTTGCGGCAAGCAGGCGATCGACAACGACATGAACGCCACCGGCCAGATGCTTTCGGCGCTTCTCGGCTGGAGCCAGGCGACCTTCGCCTCGGAAGTGTCGATCAACGGCGACCAAGCCAAGGTCACCCGCGAGGTGGACGGCGGTCTGCAGACGATCACAGTCAAGATGCCGACGATCATCACCGTCGACCTGCGCCTGAACGAGCCGCGCTATGCCTCGCTGCCGAACATAATGAAGGCCAAGGCCAAGCCGCTGGCGACCAAGACGCCTGCCGACTACGGCGTGGACGTGAGCCCGCGGCTGTCGGTCGTCAAGACCGTGGAACCGGCGGGCCGCAAGGCGGGCGTTAAGGTCGGCTCGGTGGCCGAGCTGATCGCAAAACTCAAAGACGAAGCAGGGGTGATCTGAGATGGCCGTTCTTCTTCTTGCCGACGTTGCTGACGGGAAACTCGCGACCGACCAGGTGGCGAAGGCGTTGACCGCGGTGAAATCGCTGGGTCCAGTGACCGTGCTGGTCGCGGATCCCGATGCAGCGGCCGCTGCGGCCGAGACCGCGACGCTGGAAGGCGTGGCGAAGGTACTACTGGCCGAGGACGGGGCCTACGCGCATGGCCTGGCCGAGCCCACCGCCGCGCTGGTCGTGTCGCTGGCCGGTGACTACGAGCACATCGTCGCCGCCTCGGGCGCATTGTCCAAGTCGGTCCTGCCCCGCGTGGCAGCCCTGCTGGACGTCATGGTGATCTCGGAAGTGCTGGCGGTGCATGACGCTGCGACCTTCGACCGGCCAATCTATGCCGGGAACGCGATCCACACGGTCAAGACCTCGGATACGAAGAAGGTGCTGACCATCCGCACCGCGACTTTCGATGCGGCGGGCAAGGGCGGTAACGCCCCGGTCGAGAAGGTCTCGGCCTCGGTCGACAGCGGGCTGTCCGCCTGGGTCGAGGATAAGGTCGCGTCCCCCGACCGTCCCGAGCTGACGTCGGCCGGGATCGTGGTCTCGGGCGGACGTGGCGTGGGCTCGCAGACCGAGTTCGCGCTGATTGAGAAGCTCGCGGACAAGCTGAACGCCGCTGTCGGTGCCTCGCGCGCCGCGGTGGACTCGGGCTTTGCGCCGAACGACTGGCAAGTCGGGCAGACCGGCAAGGTCGTGGCTCCGGACCTTTACGTCGCCGTCGGCATCTCGGGTGCGATCCAACACCTCGCCGGGATGAAGGATTCGAAGGTCATCGTCGCGATCAACAAGGACGAAGAGGCCCCAATCTTCCAGGTCGCCGACTATGGATTGGTCGCAGACCTGTTTACCGCCGTGCCGGAAATGATCGAGAAGCTGTAAGTTGCCACACTCGGAGCACCAACATGACCGACGTCTTCATCTGCGACTACATCCGCACGCCGATCGGGCGCTATGGCGGGGCGCTCTCATCGGTGCGCCCCGACGATCTGGCGGCCATTCCCCTGCGAGCGCTGATGGACCGCAACGCGGGTGTGGACTGGGCGGCGGTCGATGACGTGATCTTCGGCTGCGCCAACCAGGCGGGCGAGGATAACCGCAACGTGGCGCGGATGTCGCTGTTGCTGGCGGGGCTGCCGGTCGGCGTCACCGGGACCACGATCAACCGGCTTTGTGGCTCGGGAATGGACGCGGTGCTGACCGCGGCGCGCCAGATCGCCGCCGGCGAGGCGCAGCTAGTCATCGCGGGCGGTGTCGAAAGCATGAGCCGCGCCCCCTTCGTAATGCCCAAGGCCGACAACGCCTTTTCTCGCAACGCCGAGATCTGCGACACCACCATCGGCTGGCGGCTGATCAATCCGGCGATGCACGCGGCCTACGGCACGGATTCGATGCCGCAGACCGGGCAGAACGTGGCGGATGACTACGGCATCAGCCGCGAGGCGCAGGACGCGATGGCACTGTCCAGCCAGGCCAAGGCGTCGGCTGCGCAAGTCAACGGGCGCCTCGCGGCTGAGATCACCCCTGTCACGATCCCGCAGCGCAAGGGCGAGGCGCTGGTGGTAGACCGCGATGAGCATCCCCGCGCGACAACGGCCGAGGCGCTGGCAAAGCTGCGGTCACTGTTCCCGAACGGCTCGGTCACGGCGGGGAACGCGTCGGGCGTCAACGATGGCGCCGCGGCGCTGATACTGGCCAGCGCCGACGCCGCCCGCGCGCATGGCCTGACGCCGATCGCCCGCGTCCTCGGCGGGGCGACCGCGGGCGTGCCGCCGCGCATCATGGGCATCGGCCCGGCACCCGCGAGCCAGAAACTGATGGCGCGGCTGGGGCTCTCCCAGGCAGATTTCGACGTGATCGAACTGAACGAGGCCTTCGCCGCGCAAGGCGTGGCCACGCTGCGCCAGCTTGGGATCGCCGACGATGACCCTCGGGTGAACCGCAACGGCGGGGCCATCGCGCTGGGTCACCCCTTGGGCATGTCGGGTGCGAGGATCACCGGCACGGCCGCGCTGGAATTGCGCCACATCAACGGCAGACGCTCACTCTCTACCATGTGCATCGGCGTGGGGCAGGGCATCGCCATCGCGCTGGAACGCGTGTGAGTTGCCCGCTCTCCTGTCCAGTCAGATCGAATCCTTGAGGAGGCGAAGTGCATAGGGGGCAGCCTTCCCGGGTGGCGGTCACGCGATTGTCGCCGCTAAGGGAGATTGCACATGGTCGAGATTGTCAGGGGCAAGGACGTCACCATCCCGTTCGATGCGTCGTTGTGCGTCCACCCTGCCTATCATCCATCCCCAAGTTCTGTTGATCTACGTGCAATTCAGAAAATCGCGAAAGACCAATCCTACCGCTGCCAGTGACCTATTTTGGCGATCATAAACGGCTCGTTTGAAGATAACCCGCTCATTGCTGTAACGCTCGGCAACCGATCAGGAAGGCGCGAAAGGCTTACAGATATCCGCAACGGCCCTTGAACCATGCCACTTAGGTTCTCGGTCTCACCCAGATTGTCGCGCAAGAATTTAGGCAAGGTCGCACGGCCAACCCTGCCATCGGCTCGCTTCCTGCGCTTACATGCCATTCGTCTTAACCGCGGCGAACAGCCGCTTTCCGCCCTCTGCGCCCCAAGATCTGTGCTGGTGGCACATAAGCCTTCCTCAGATCGGCACCGCCGATCACTCTATCGGAGATAGGCCCGGAGGCGCACCTGCGCCGTGGCAGGCCCTCGGAAAGTGAGGCCGAAGCCTCACCCGAAGGGATCGTATTCCGAGACGATCACGACCTCGTCGCCGTCGATTTCATCGGCGGGAACAGCGCCGAAGGTTCCATCTCCTGCCCGGAAAACGACGATCGAGACCATGAGCGTGGCGGCGAGGGAGGCGGCGAAGGCGTGAGCATCTTTGCGGGACATCTGTTTGGCTCCTGTCTGGGAGGCGGGGGACCATCCCCCGCGCGACATGACCCCGCAGGCCCGAAGACTGGCTGACATCACCGGGTGCGTTCGGCTCGCCCGAATCCTCCCGGCGGCACGGGCTTGCCCGTAGTCCGACCCCTTTGCGGGTTGATCTCGAAGACGGGATTCGGGGCGAGGAAGGGAATGGCGAGCGGGGGATGGTCCCCCAACGTCAGGAGCCGGTTGTCCCGCTGATGCTTCGAAAGCCGCCAGCCTCCTAGGCAGGCTCTTGGTTGACGATCATCCGTCCCGAAGGATGGAGCCTTGGCGCCCGCGCAATATCGCGAGCAGAGGGAGTGGTCGGTGAGAGGTCCGCCCTTCGGCAGGCCCCTCACGCATTGTCAGGGCTCAGGCGGCCAGATCCGCGCCCCCTTCTATGGTTGCCGCCCGTGATGCAAGTTGCTTTTGACGCTTCCTGAGGTGTGATCGAGTGCGGTCTTCTATCAGGCCTTTTGTGCGGCATTTCAGAAGCCGCTGGCCGGTATGGAGATCAGCGGATCGGGTCCAAATCTACCCTGCGAGCTATCATACTCATGGGGGCGCACTGGTTTCCCCGACCCAGATCTGTTCGATCATTTGCCCATTCAGGTCATCGGCTTCCTACACCTCCCGTTGGCCGGCCTCAGGTTTAACTGCGAAACATGAACTTCACGCTGCAGTCATCGTCGCCGGTTCCCGGTAGTCTTCTTGTTTCATGAGCAGCGCCCAGATTTGCCGGGCCATTTTGTTTGCCAGCGCGATCGCCACCAACATCTTTGGCTTTCGTTCGAGCATCCGCGCCAGCCAGCTGCCCTCAGGAATACCGCGACGACCTCGAGGCGTGAGCCGTGTCATGGCGCCCATGATCAGCAGGCGCCTTATGTCCCCCTGCCCCGCTTTCGAGATTTTTCCAAGCCGCTGTTTGCCGCCCGAGGAATGCTGCCGCGGCACAATTCCAAGCCAGGCCGCAAAAGCTCGACCTGACTCAAAGGTCTCCATGGGTGGTGCGAAGGTTTCAACAGCCAGTGCAGTAAGCGGCCCCACACCCGGTATGGTCTGCAGCCTACGCGTCACACTCGCCTGCGCTGACAGGGCGGTCGTCGTCCTCGTTCGGGCCTCGATACGGCCTGATTTTTCCGAGATCTGATCCAGCAGGTCGAGGCAATCCGCTAGAACCAGGGGATGCAGCCCATTGTCCGGATCAAGCAGCAAGGCCTCGATGCGCCCGACGTGCGCGGCACCCGTGGGGAAAACATGCCCATGCTCATAGAGCACGCCACGCAGCGCATTGATCAGTTCAGTGCGTTGGCGGACAAGACGGTCGCGAGAGCGGAAAATTGCCGCGCGCGCCTGCTGTTCTTCGGTCTTCGGCTCGACAAACCGCATCTCAGGTCGCTGCGCCGCAACGACAATCGCCTCAGCATCGGCAGCGTCGTTCTTTTGTCTTTTCACGAACGGGCGCACGTACTGAGGCGCAATCAGTTGGACTTGATGCCCAAGTTCAGCCATCACACGTGCCCAATAGTGCGCTCCCCCACAGGCTTCCATAACAACGACTGCAGGAGCATGGTCCGACATGAACTTAAGGAACTGTGATCGGGTCAACTTCTTCCGAAACAGCACCTCGCCGGTCATCGCCGCTCCGTGGAGCTGAAAGACAGACTTTGCCAAATCCACGCCAATCATAGTATCCATTATATGCCGTCCTCTCCGTTTTGTGGCTCTGAACACCACAATCTTGGCACATCGCGATGCCGTTTGGGGAGGGCGGCAACCATTCCATCTGCCCTATGGCCGTCTTCATAACCGACGATTTCCAGCCGCGCGTTGCGATAGCCCTCCCGTGCAATCCAGAGCTCGGCAGCGGTGAGGGACTCCGCCAGATGCAGCAACTCGGTGTTGCCGCCGAAGTCGAGGAGCACGCGGACCTGCTCCGACTTCGGTTCCTCGGCCACCTCGAAGATCAGACGACTGTCCGCCGAATGACTGCGCATGATGGTGACGAGAATGACCCCGTCGGAGGAGAAGTTGCCTTCATGCAGCGTGAAGGAGGCCGGTGCCGTCCAGGTCGGATAGACCCGGGGCGGTTCCTTCTTCACGAGACGGCCGACGCCGTTCGACCGCTCCCAGGCCGCGAGCTTCTTGGTGAACCGTGCCGGCGGCTTGGGACTGCCGTCGGTATAGCGGATCAGCGCCACGAGGGGGGCTGTGTCGATGATGGTTGTTGCAGACATGATTCCTCATCCAGAATGCGAGTGTTCGCGTTTATCATATTGATATTGCAGTATTTTATGGGTCTGAGGGCGGGTTTCCCCGCCCCCGGATCGCTCAGTTCACTCTGCCGCCAGCATCGACGCATTGCTGTCCGGCAGATCAGCCATCAGGAAGGCGGGGAGATCGATGTCGTCGGGCTGGCCCGCGTCCTCCCCCTGCCCCTCTGCGATCGCCTCACCGTCGCGTGCAACGAGATCGGCTCGGCGCAGGACCTCGGGCAGCCAGCCGCTGCCCTTGAGAAGCCGCTCGGCCTCCGTTGCCATCTCGCCCTTCTTGAGGTGATCGAGAAGCTGCGCATTCCCCTCCCCCTTCGCCTCACGCACGGCCTCGAGGATCCGGGTCTTCGGCACACGGTTGAGATAGCCATCGACCGTCGGCTCCCATCCCGCCTCGACCATGTCGAGATCGACCGCCCGCGCCACGAGATCGGCATGCGCCATGCGGCGGGTCAGTCCGGTGGCCGAGATGCCCGCACCGTAAGGGTTCACTTTCTCATGGAGCGCGTTGATGCCAAAGCTGAGGCAATGTGCCAGCAGCGCCAAACGGCTGCCCTGGTCGAGAACGGACAGATAATCCCAGAGCGCGTCATCGTCGCCGAGAGGCAGCTCAGCCTCCCAGGCGGCGTGCCGTTCGTCGACGAGCTTGGCCACGACGCTGTCCTTCAGATCGGGCGCTTGAGCCGACATGTAGACGTGGCGGACCGAGGCTTCGAGGCAGCTGCCGGAGGCTGAGGAGGTGCGGAAGGTGTCCGTGACCAGCTTCAGGAGCAGGAGCGTCAGCGCAACGTCCGGCGACCGCCCGATAGCCTCGCGCAGCGCAAGGGTTCGATGGGCCGTCAGTTCCATGACCAGCCGCTCGGGCAGCGGCTTCAGCGCGCCGTCGTCTTCCTCCTCGGACGCATCCGCACCAATCGGCTGACCACCCGAAGTGATGACGGTACCCCCGGCAGAGGTCGCCGACGGTTTCCAGCTGGAAAGACCGACGTCACCCCCCTGCCCCATGGCGTCCACACCATCGCCATCCTGGACCGCGGTCTCCTCGTGCGGCTCGTCCTCTGGCCGAACGTACCCGCGATAGATCGCGAGACTGCCATCCCGATCCAGCGTCACGAAGACGCCCGCGCGCACAATCTCGGTCGGTTCGTAGATCAGAGGCCGCTGTTCGAGCGCTTCCATCGCCATCTCGAGTTGACCCAGCCGGGCATCGATCTCCTCGGGGTACACGTCCTGGCCGGAGTATTCTTCCTCCAGCGCCCGATACTCCGCGAGGAGCGTCGCATGGGCCGCGCTTTCCTCGTCGGTCATCGGCGCGGGATCACCGGCCAGACGCCGCAGACCGTGGCTGTAGCCATAGGGCAGGTCGGTCGCCACCTCGATCCACTTCCAGCCATCCGAGGCCAGCGCCTCGGCTTCGGCATGGAGCTTCTCGGAGACCAGCCGATCGAGCAGGGCAGGGTCCTCGAGCCAGCCTCCGTCATCGCCCTGGAAGAGATCGCGCAGGACGACACCGCCGGCCGCCTCATAGGCATCGACACCGACGAACACCGCGCGGCGATCAGACGCCCGGACCGAGGTCTCCGTGAGCATGCGCCGTATGGCGTAGGGCTCCTTGTTCCAGGAGTTCTTCACCGCATCCCAGACCTGCGCCTGACGCGCATGATCCGGGTTCACGGTGAAGGCCATCAGCTGTTCGAGCGTCATGCCGTCCTCGGCATAAACCTCGAGCAGGGCAGGGGCCACAGACGCGAGCTTCAGGCGCTGCTTCACGATCTGCGGCGTCACGAAGAAGGCCGCCGCGATCGCTTCCTCGCCCTGACCCTTCTCGCGCAGAGCCTGAAACGCACGGAACTGGTCGAGCGGGTGTAGAGCGACGCGCTGCATGTTCTCCGCGAGCGAGTCATCCTCGGCGAGGATCTCCGACGCGGCATTCCGCACGATGCAGGGGACCGAGGCTGTCCTGGCCAGCCGTTTCTGCTTCACCAGCAGCGACAGTGCCTGGAAGCGACGACCACCGGCCGGGATTTCGAACAGCTCGGTCTCAACGCCCTCGGCATCGAGCATGGGCCGGACGTTCAAGCCCTGCAGCAGGCCGCGACGCGCGATGTCCTCGGCTAGCTCCTCGACTGAGACGCCCGCCTTGATGCGCCGGACATTGGACTGGCTCAGGACGAGCTTGTCGAAGGGGATGTCCCGCGACGGGGACAGGATGACGTTCTGGGCTGCTTTCGCCATCAGATCTTCTCCACGACGGGCGTCGGAAGCCACTCTCCCGATCTCACTTCCCGTCAGCCCTCAAACCCCCCAACCTTTCCCTCTATCTGCTGGTTGCTCATCAGACGACGCAGAGAGTTCACAGCTGTGAACTTCATCGATTGTGGCGCCGACGGGGAGAATGTTCACAGCTGTGAACATCACGCCGCGCTTCGCCGGGACATCAGTGCCATGACCATCGGCCCGCAGGAGAACTCGCCCGCCGCCGCCTTCGATGTCAGCGCACGGAGATAGCCACCGGGCGATCGGATGTCGGCGAAGCGTTCCAGCATGGCGACAACAACGATCGATGCCTGCTCGGGGCCCATGAACCGTTGCGCCTCTTCCCAAGCGGAAGCACTGATCCCCATGGCCGGCCGCACATGGCAAGCCGCGTCGAAAAGCTGATGCCAGTGGCGGATATCGCCCTGGTAGAAAGTTTTGAGCGACGGGCAGCCCGCGATCACCAGATGGAGCGGGATCTTTGGCACGCGTCTTGTGTCCGCTTCTTCCACGTCAGCACTAGGCGCATCCGTTTCAACATCTGGCGCGCCGACCGCCGCCCCGCCTTTTTCTAAGGCAGGTTCAAGATCTATAGATTCTTCGTTTGAATTATGATAGTGGCGCTCAATATTGGCACCATTGGTGTTCATTTTTTCTGTTTCAGGACCATCAATAACGTTGCGTGCGTGGTCGAGAAGGGCTTCAAGGTCGGCGCGAAATGCTGAGAGCTCCTCGAGCGTGAGCTTGCGGCGAAGGGCGCGCGCTGTGAGAACAGCCTTGTCGCGAAACTGATCCCAGAGGCCGAGGCCTGGCTGGACCTCTTCTCCGAACTCCGCCAGGGCAGCAAGATCGCGCCGCATGAGGCTCACGACCTCCCGCAGTCTCCGGACACGGTCCTCGGCCTCACGCACAGCCTCTGCGGCCCGTGCAACCTCTTCGGATTGGCAGTAGAGTGGCGAGAGGTCGAAGCCAAAAGCCACACGCTCTTCGCCGTGCTTGCGAGCATACCTCTTGCCGTTGGGACTATCGCGGCGCATGAGCAAGCCAGCATCCACCAGACGGGCAATGTGCCTGCGCATCGTGGAGCAGGGCATGCCGTTCAGCCGCTCGCAGATTGCCTTGTTCGACGGGAAGACGACCATCTCGGTATTCCCGCCAAGTGCATCATCCGGAAAGAAGCTGAGAAGCCCCTGCAGAACGGTCAGATCGCGCTCCGTAACCCCAAAGGCGGCCTGTGCCTTGGACAACTCGCGAAGGAGTTCCCACTTGTTGACGGGTCTCCCTGGAACAGAAGCCTCAGGCCGCTCGACGACGCGCAGATGCGCATGCGAGATCGGCCGCATAAACGGCGAAATCGGTGTGTACTCCATGATTTCAGTTCACGAAGGCATAGAAAGACGGTTCCGCGAATCACATATGACTTGCGGTTTGCGCGCTGGCCCACTACCTTGAAGGTGCTAAGATCAAAGTTGGGGTCTCGTGGAGCGCAAGCTTTGCGGGACCTTTTCTTTAGCCTGTACCGTGCCTCCTTTTTGTTGCTGCTCTGCCTCTCCTCATGTCTCGCGTCTCCAGCGATCATGAAGCTCGTCGAGGACGTCCTGCGCACGGGCGTCGAGCCACTGCGCAAATTCATCGTCCACATCCGTAAGGTCCAGCCTGACCGCCCGAGCCGACCGCTTTATGGCGCCCGCAGGCGCGCCATCGATCAAAAGAGGCGTCGCTTTGGGTCTCGGCTTCGTGCCTAGAGAAGGACCGGTGGTCTTCTTCACATGGCGGACAACGGCTTCAAATGCCGCGACCGAAGGATCAAGCTGGGGCTCCTCTTCGGCCTGTTCGACTGCAGCCGCTTTGCCACGGGCATCACTTGCAACACGGCAAAGCTCATCCATGGCCATGCCGGCATTCGAGAGTTCCTTCGCCAACGATTCCCATCTGGGGCGCCCGATTCCATGAGCCGGTCCAATCGCACGGGCCAAGGCGGTCCCGATCGACTTGGCAACCGAGATCGACATCGACACAGCAGAACGGGTCACATTCAGCACTTCGGCAATCTGAGCCTGCGAACCAAAGCCGCTGGCGAGCAGCTCCTGCGCGAAGAGGGCGCGTTCGATGTAGCTCAGATCGCGCCTTCCAGTGTTTTCGGAAACCTGGGCACGCAGCGCGGCCGTGTCGTCCAGGTTCGCGATAAGCGCTCGAACCTTCTTAACCTTGTCGGAGGCACGAATGGCCTCAAGACGGCGGCGTCCATAGACGAGAAGATAGCGATTGGTCTCGGTCGGGTGGCGCCTTACGAGAATGGGGACGGTCTGGCCGTTCTGCTCGATCGACGCACGCAGATCATCCACGTCCTTGGGGTCGAGGCGATCCGAATACCTCTCGTCCTCGATCTCAACCGGGTCGAGTTCCCAGACATGATGGGCATCCACGGCATCACGCGCGGAGCGCAGGGCCCGATTGCTTGACATCATGCTGCCCGGGGCAGGGGGCGTCCCCGCTGCTGCCAAACTGTCGAGCATGGACATGCGCTTCTTCTTGCTGTCAGTCATCAGCGCCCCCAGGTTTTCTGGATGAGTTGGGCAATCTCATCATTGACGGCATTCAGGCTTTCGATGGCCCGGTCATAGGTCGTGCGGGTGAAGGCACTCCGTTCGACCTCGTACAGGGTCTGCTTGGTCAGGCCGGCATCCGAGATGGCCGTCGACTTGAGCATCGGAGCGTTCAGGACCTTGTCGCCATACATTGTGCGCAGGAAGGCGACGATACGGTTCTGTGGCGCATCCGTCGGCTCGTAGCGGGTCAACAGATAGCGCATCCAGTCATGCGACATATCGGCTCCGCTATCGGCGATGACATCCATGAGGTCTGCCGTCATCCTGAGGAACTGGCTCATCGACATCACGTCGAGCATTTCAGGATGGATCGTCACCAGAACGCCCGTCGCGGCAGACAGCGCCGACATGGTCAAGAACCCGAGCTGCGGAGGACAGTCGATAACGACGACATCGTACCGATCATCAACCTGCGCCAGCGCTTCCTTCACACGGAAGAAGAACAAGCCCGCGTTGCCGCGAGACAGTGCCCGTGGCGTTTCGTGCTCGAACTCCATGAGTTCGAGGTTTCCGGGAATCAGATCCAGGTTTGGGATGTAGGTCTTGCGGATGACCTGGGCGATCGGAACAGGATCTTCGTAGCGGATCGCATCGTAGAGCGTGCCGCCGTCAAGCAGGTCAAATTCCGGCTGAACCCCATGCAAGGCCGTGAGCGAGGCCTGCGGATCAAGGTCGATCGCCAAGACACGGTACCCCTTGAGGGCCAACCTTTGAGCAAGATGCGCCGAGGAGGTTGTCTTGCCGCTTCCACCTTTGAAGTTCATGACGCCGATAATCTGAAGATGGTCTCCAGCACGACGACCAGGCACGTAATCTCCCGGCTTGCGAGCCGTTTTCTCCAGCAGTATCCGTAAGTTATGAATATCTTCGGCCGAGTAGTGCCTCCTGTTCCCCGATGAAACTTCGGGCGACGGCCCCTTGCCATCAAGGTGAAGCTTTCTGAGGTATGAGTCGTTGACGCCCAGCAGAGCAGCAGCTTCACCTGAGGTGAACTTGCGCATAGTCTTAGAAGCGTCGGGCGGGAACAGGCTCTCACGCTGCGAATGCAGTTGCGCCGCCAGCACCTCAGAATGCTGACGGATCACAGCGTTCAGGTCTTCCTGTGTGTCGGCTCTGCTCATCTGCCCTCGCGCGCCCGTGGCGTGTTCACGGATTTTGGCGTTTAGTCGCCCTTTTCCGTGACTATTGCCGGAGGACTCAGATTCGTGCAAGCTCTTTCTAAATCTGGTGGCAGGCGCTGCATGATGCACAAGAGTAGCCCGGGCTCGTGGACAGGCTTGCCCATGCAACCAACATGATATACATTGCTGACCGTATATCCGCGCAGGAGGCCACGATGCAGGTCGCAAAATGGGGCAACTCGCTCGCCGTCCGTCTGCCCGCGGAGCTTGTTCGGGAACTTGGCCTCAAGGAAGGCGATCAGATCGATCTGGTCAAGGACAACGGCCAGGTCAGGGTCCGTCGTCTGGCGCGCGCGGATGAGGTGCTGACGGGTCTGCGCCGCTTCCGGGGCAAGCTGCCCGCTGCGGAACGCCTGAGCCGCGAAGACGCGCATGAGCGCTGAATTCGCGGACACGAATGTCGTTTTGTACCTGCTCGACGACGGCCCGAAGGCCGATCGCGCCGAGCTCATCCTGGGGCAGGGGCCCCGGATCAGCGTTCAGGTGCTGAACGAGACGCTAGTAAACTGCCGCCGCAAAGCCGGCCTCAGTTGGGAGGAGGCAGGGACGTTTCTCGAAGGCGTGCGCGCCTTGTGCCCCGTCGAAGACCTGACCCTCCAAACCCATGACGTTGGCCGCGCCTTGGCGGAACGTTACGGTTTCTCGATCTACGACGCGATGATCGTGGCAAGCGCTCTGGTTGCGGGCTGCACCACGCTGTGGAGCGAGGACATGCAAGATGGCCTGCTAGTCGAAGGGCAGCTTCGCATCGTCAACCCCTTTGCATGAGCGGACAGCTTCTGAGCCTGAAACTGACCACAGCCTTGTAATCCCTCCATGTCTTGGAGGATTTGCAAGGTAGCTCGATTACTCAAGCAGCCCCAGCCTCTCCGCCCGCTCCAGCAGCATCTTCACGGATGACGGCTGCCAGCTTGTCCGCCCACGGGGCGTGCGCTCGCGCATCGCTTCCAGCCGGGTGCAGATCGCCTGAAGCGTGATGTCGGGGTCCGCGCCCTTGATAGCGGCGACGATGGCGGGCAGGCGGTCGTCGGTTTCGCGGCGGCCGGCGCGGTCCAGTACCGTGGGCGGT
>JACSRN010000100.1 GCA_014879735.1 Paracoccaceae bacterium | reverse complement strand
GGAGGCGGCGAAGGCCGAGGTGGAAGCCGCGCAAGCGGCGGCAGAGGCGGCGGCGCAGGCTGCGGCTGATGAGGCGGCGAAGGCTGAGGCGGAAGCCGCGCAAGCGGCGGCAGAGGCGGCGGCACAGGCTGCGGCTGATGAGGCGGCGAAGGCTGAGGCGGAAGCGGCGGAAGAGGCGGCGGCAGAGGCGGCGGCACAGGCTGCGGCTGATGAGGCGGCGAAAGCCGAGACGGAAGCCGCGCAAGCGGCGGCAGAGGCGGCGGCGAAGGCTGCGGCTGAGGCGGCGGCGAAGGCCGAGACGCAAGCGGCGGAAGAGGCGGCGGCACAGGCTGCGGCTGAGGCGGCGGCGAAGGCAGCGGCGGGGTCCGGGACCGAGGCCGTCCCGGCCGTGGAGCCGGTCGATATTCCGGTGCCCGAAGATGCGGCGATCGAGATGCTGACCGAGATCCTGTCGGCGCCGACGGTTGCCGAACCCGCCCCGGCGGAGGATGGTGCCACCGCGGCCGTGGAGGGTGGCGATGCGGCGACGACGACCGACCCTGCCGCGGCGCTGGTCGCTGCCGCCGCTGCGGCGGTCGCAGCGGCGGCCGGTTCGGCTGCACCGGCCGAGGGGGCGGAGTCGGGCGAGGCCGCACCTGCCGCCGCCCCGGAGCCCGTGGCGGTGACGACCGAGGTCGTGACCGCTGAAAGCGCACGCACCTCGGACGAGGAATTCGCCGCCGCCCCGACCGTGGTCTCGGAGGGCAAGAAATCCGGCCTGTCGGATCTTGAGAAGGTGGGGCTTCTGGCCCTTGGGGCGCTGGTTGTCGGTGCGGTGATCAACGAGGGCAAGAAGGACGAGCGCAAGGTCGTCTCGAACACCGGCGACCGCGTGGTGATCGAGGATGCGCAGGGCGACTATGTCATCTACAAGGACGATGACGCCATCCTGCGCCGGCCCGGTGTCGAGGCCGTGACCGAGACCTACAGCGATGGATCCACCCGGACGGTGGTCAGCCGCGCGGATGGCAGCCAGGTGGTCACGATCCGCGATGCCTCTGGCCGGGTGCTGCGCCGCAGCTATTATGATGCCCAGGGCTATGAAACCGTGCTGATCGACGATCTGGCGCCCGAGGCGCCGATCGTGGTCAGCGAATTGCCCAAGCCGAAGCCCGACCGGGTGACGATCTCGGCCTCTGACGGCGATGCGGCGCTGAAGGCGGAACTGGCCGCGATCGAGGCCGAAAGCCTTGGCCGCAAGTTCAGCCTGCGCCAGATCCGCGAGATCGCCGAGGTCCGGGCGCTGGCGGCGACGGTCGAGGTCGATTCGATCACCTTCGATACCGGCTCGTCGGTGATCAAGGCCAGCGAGGCGCGCAAGCTGGCCGACCTGGGGCGGCTGATGCAGAACCTGGTGGATTCGAACCCCGGCCATGTCTTCCTGATCGAAGGCCATACCGATGCCGTGGGCGCCGCCTCGTCGAACCTGCTGCTGTCGGACCGGCGCGCGGAATCGCTGGCGCTGGCGCTGACGGAATATTTCGCCATCCCGCCGGAAAACCTGGTGGTGCAGGGCTATGGCGAAAGCGAGCTGAAGGTGGAATCCGACAGCGACGAGCGCGCGAACCGCCGCGTCGTGGTGCGCCTGATCACACCCCTGATGCGGATGGCCGCGAACTGACCGGAAGGGTGGACAGGGCCGCAAGCGCGGAAAAAAGAAAAGGGGCCCCGCCGGGGCCCTTTTTCCTTGAACGACATCCGTTCGGCATCAGAAGGTGCCGCAGCGGCGCTATCGCGGGTGTTATCGCGGCGCCACCATCATCACCATCTGGCGGCCTTCCAGCCGGGGCATCGATTCGATCTTGCCCTTGTCGCCCACGTCGCCGGCGACCCGGTTCAGCAGCTCCAGCCCGAGTTCCTGGTGCGCCATCTCGCGGCCGCGAAAGCGCAGCGTCACCTTCACCTTGTCGCCCTCTTCGAGGAACTTCAGCACCGAGCGCATCTTGACCTGGTAATCGTGATCGTCCGTACCGGGACGGAACTTGATTTCCTTGATCTCGATGATCTTCTGCTTCTTGCGTGCCTCGGCCTCGCGTTTTTGCTGTTCATACTTGAACTTGCCAAAATCCATGATCTTGCAGACCGGGGGCACGGCATTGGGCGAGATCTCGACGAGATCGAGCCCCGCCTCCTGCGCCATGGCCAGCGCGCGCGCTGGCGTGACCACGCCGACGTTCTCGCCATCGGCGCCGATCAGGCGGATTTCGGGTGCACGGATGCGGTCGTTGATGCGCGGGCCGGTATCGCGCTGGGGCGGGGCATTGTGGGGACGGCGTCCTATGGCTGTGGTCCTTGTGAGGTTAATCGCGCGCGAATTTATCCTTCAGGACCGCACCTTTCAACCCGCGCTTTCAGCGGATTTCCGGAAGATGCCGCCGGCTGGACTTTTCAAATGCCGCACCGGATGCCATACCCGGGTCATCCGGTGCTGTTTGCCGGGCATGGGAGACATGATATGAACAAGGGTGTGATCATCGGCGCCATCGTCGTTCTGTTGGCGGCGGGTGGCTACTATCAGTTCAGCTACAAGCCGGCACAGGAAGCGGCCGCGATCCAGAAGGCTGCCGAAGACAAGGCAGCGGCTGATGCGAAGGCTGCTGAAGACGCCGCCAAGAAAGCCGAGGAAGAGGCTGCTGCTGCTGCCAAGGCGGCCGAGGAAGAGGCTGCTGCTGCCGCCAAGGCGGCCGAGGAAGAGGCCGCCAAGGCCGCCGAGGCCGCAGCCGGTGCTGTCGAGGGTGCCGCCGAGGATGCCGCCGCTGCGGCCGGCGCTGCGGCCGAGGCCGCCGGCGAGGCTGCGTCCGACGCCGCCGGTGCCGCAGCCGAGGCCGTGGACCAGGCTGCCGAGGCCGCGGGCACGGCCGCCGATGCCGTGACCGGCGCCGCGACCGAGGCGGTCGATGCCGCCGCCGGGGCTGCCGAGAGTGCGGCCGATGCCACCGAACAGGCGGCCGATGCCACTGCCGCCGCCGTCGAGGGTGCGGTTGCCGAAGCAACCGGCACCGATACCGCTGCCGCTGCGCTGGATCCGGCGAATTTCAACGCCGATGCGGTGACGGCGCTGATCGACGGCTCGTCGCTGGACGAAGCCGCCAAGACCGCGCTGAAGGCCGCCGTCGAGGCCGCCAAGGCCAATCCGGCGCTGGTCGCCTCGACCGTGGCGCAGGTCAAGGCCGCGCTGGGGATGTAAGGCGCGGACAGGCGAAAGGCCTGGTTGGGTGAAAGACCTGATCAGGCGAAAGGCCCCGGGGGTTCAACACCGGGGCCTTTTGCATTGCGGGCGGTGCGGTGCCCGTCAGGGGCCGCGGTGTGGCATCTGTCAGATCCCGTCGCCGACGAAGGCCTTCTCGACCACGAATTGCTTCGGTTCGGAATTGGCGCCTTCGTGCAGGCCGAAGCCTTCGAGGATCGCCTTCACATCGACGTTGAAGGCCAGCGACCCGCAGACCATCGCCCGGTCATCGGCCGGCGTCATCGCCGGCAGGCCGAGGTCGGCGAAGACCTTGCCGGACGACAGGTTGTCGGTGACGCGCCCCATGTGGTGGAACGCCTCGCGCGTGCAGGTCGGGTAATAGAGCAGCTTGTCGCCGACCAGATCGCCGATCAGCGGATCATCCTTCAGGCTTTCCACCAGCCGGCGGCCATATTCCAGCTCGGCCACCTCGCGGCAGGTGTGCATCATGATGACCTGGTCATATTTCTCGTAGGTCTCGGGTTCGCGCATCAGGCTGGCGAAGGGGGCGATGCCGGTGCCGGTGGCCAGGAACCACAGCCGCTTGCCCGGCAACAGCGCATCATGCACCAGCGTGCCCACCGGCTTGGGGCGCAGGATGATCTCGTCGCCGACCTTGATATGCTGCAGCCGGCTGGTCAGCGGGCCGTCGGGCACCTTGATCGAATAGAATTCCAACTCCTCGTCCCAGGCGGGCGAGGCAATGGAATAGGCGCGCAGCAGCGGCTTGCCGCGGGCGTCGAGCAGGCCGATCATCACGAATTCGCCAGAGCGGAAGCGCAGGGTCCTGGGGCGCGTCACCCGGAAGCTGAACAGCCGGTCGGTCCAATGCGTCACCTCGGTGACGGTCTGCGCATCGGGAAGATGCGGTTTTGCGGGTTTCTCGGCCGGGGCATCCATGAATGCAGCCTCTGTCATTTTCGCGCAGCCTTTCTAGGGGAGGGCGACCCCGAGGGGAAGCCCACATCCCTGTGTCATCTCATGCAAGGTGGTGAATGTGTCGCTGTGGCCGGGTCAGGCGCGCAGCCGCGACTGGTAGTCGCGCGGGGCGGGGCCGGTTGCCCATTGCGCCGGCGGCTGGCGCGCGGCCAGATCCTCGGGGATCTCGGCGCCATCGAATCCCAGCCGGCGCAGCATGGGATACTGGTCGGCAATCACCGGACCCAGCGCCAGCAACCTGCCGCGATAGCCCATCGCCCGCAGGCGCCGGCCAAGGGTGAAGCCGCGGCCATCGGCAAAGGCCGGAAAGGCCACGCGGACCAGCGTCAGCCGCGCCAGATGCGGCCGCAGCGCCTCGGGGTCGTCGGTGTTGGCCAGGTCGACCTCGGCCGCACCGTCCAGGTCGGCCGGGCCCGGCAGCAGCCGGTCGGGGGCGGGGGCAAAGCCGGTATCGGTGACGATCACGCTCATCGGGCGGGTATCCTCTGACGACAAGTTCCATGGGATGGCACGGCCGGCCGCTGCACTGCGACCGGCTGCGTCACGCAGCATTCTCCTGCCCCGGCCGGACGATCCGGCCGTTGACGAAATGGATGCCGCATTCGGTTTTCTCCTGCCCGCGCCAGCGGCCGGACCGCGGATCTTCGCCGGCAGCGACCGGGCTGGTGCAGGGCGCGCAGCCGATCGAGGGATAGCCCCGCGCCACCAGCGGATGCCGGGGCAGGCGGTTGTTCACCATGTAATCCTCGACATCCTCGCGGCCCCAATGCGCCAGCGGATTGACCTTGATCCGCGTCTCGCCCTCGGCCTCGAAGAAGTCGAGCGTGCCGCGCTCGGCGTTCTGGAACCGCTTGCGGCCGGTGATCCAGCCGTCGAAACCGTCCAGTGCGCGCTCCAGCGGCACCACCTTGCGCAGGTGGCAGCAGGCATCGGTGTCGGCGCGATGCAGCAGCCCTTCGGGATCGCTGGCTGCCACCCGCAGCGGATGGGCGCGGATCGTGCGCAGGTCGCAAAGGTTCAGCCGCTCGGCCAGGTCGCGCTGGTAGGCCAGCGTCTCGGGAAACAGCATCCGGGTGTCGATGAACAGAACCGGGGTCTCGGGGGCGACCACCGAGACCAGATGCAGCAGCACCACCGATTCCGCCCCGAACGACGACACCAGCGCCACCTGCCCGAGGTCGGTGTCGCGCAGCGCATGTTCCAGCACCGCAACCGCCGCATGATGGCGGTAGCGGGCATTCAGTGCCGAGACCCGGGCGCCAAGCGACAGGGAATGGCTGTCACGCGGCATCGCGCGTGCCTTCGCGGCCGTAGAGCGCCTGCTGGAACGGCGCAGCCCCAAGCCGGCGGAACGCCTGCAGGAATTCTTCCTGCGGGGTTTCGCGCAGGTCCAGATAGGCCGTGACCAGCCGTTCCACCGCGGGCCCGATCTCGTCATAGGCAAAGCCGGGACCGGCCTTCTCGCCCACCGCCGGCAGGCCGGCGGCCGAGCCGCCGAGCGTGATCTGATAGCTTTCCACCCCCGCCTTCTCGAGGCCGAGAATGCCGATATGGCCGACATGGTGATGGCCGCAGGCGTTGATGCAGCCCGAGATCTTGATCTTCAGCGGCCCGACATCGGCCTCGATGGCCTGCAGCCGCAGCGCGATTTCCTGCGCGACCGGGATCGACCGGGCGGTGGCCAGCGCGCAATAATCCATGCCGGGGCAGGCGATGATGTCGGACAGCAGCCCGACATTCGCCGTGGCCAGCCCCGCCTCGCGCAGCGCGGCATGCAGCGCCGGCAGATCGGCCTTGTGGACATGCGGCAGGACCAGGTTCTGCTCGTGGCTGACGCGGATGTCGCCATAGCCAAGGCGTTCGGCCAGATCCGCCACCCGTCGCATCTGATCGGCGGTGGCATCGCCGGGGGTCTCGCCATGGGCCTTGAGGCTGATCGTGACGATGGCATGGTCCGGGTCGCGATGGGCGGCAAGGTTGGTGTCGGCCCAGGAGCGGAACACCGGATCGGCACGGCGCACCGCCTCATAGGCGGCGGTCGGGGCCTGCCGCAGCACCGGCGGCGCGAAGGCGGCGCGGATGTCGTCCAGCAGCACCCGGTCGGCGCCACCGAACAGCGGCCGCAGCTCGGCAAAGCGCGTCTCGATCATGTCGCGCAGGGCGTCTTCGCCGATCTCGCGCATGGTGATCTTGATGCGCGCCTTGAACTTGTTGTCGCGCCGGCCCAGCGTGTTGTAGACGCTGAGCACCGCCTCGACATAGGGCAGCAGATCGGCCTCGGGCAGAAACTCGCGCGCCTTCAGACCAAGAAGCGGCGTGCGGCCGAGGCCGCCGCCGACCAGGACGCGGAACCCCGTCTCGCCGGCATCGTTGCGCACCACCTGCAGCCCGATGTCATGCGCGGCGATCGCCGCGCGATCCTCGGTCGCGCCGGAAATGGCGATCTTGAACTTGCGCGGCAGGAACTGGAACTCCGGATGGTCGGTCGACCATTGCCGCAGCAGTTCGGCATAGGGCCGGGGATCGGCGATCTCGTCGGCGGCGGCACCGGCGAAATGGTCGGCCGTGACGTTGCGCACGCAATTGCCCGAGGTCTGGATCGAATGCATCCCGACATCGGCCAGCGCGGCCAGCACGGCGGGAACATCAGTCAGTTTCGGCCAGTTGAACTGGATGTTCTGCCGGGTGGTGAAATGGCCGTAGCCCTTGTCCCAGGTCTCGGCGATATGGGCAAGCTGGCGCAGCTGGCCGGGGTTCAGCGTGCCATAGGGCACGGCGATCCGCAGCATATAGGCATGGAGCTGCAGATAGAGGCCGTTCATCAGCCGCAGCGGCCGGAACTCATCTTCCGTCAGGCTGCCGTCCAGCCGGCGCGAGATCTGGGATGAAAACTGCGCGACGCGGCTGCGGACGAAGGCTTCGTCGAAGTCGGAATAATCATACATGACGAAGATCTGCCTGTTTGCCGTGAAAGCGGTTGGAAGGGCCGCGGGCGCGGAAGGCCTCGCGGAAATGGCCGGGCTCGGGGCCGCGCGGGCCGGGGCGGGCATCGGCCAGCACCGCACCCACCACCGCCAGCTTCTGCCGCGCGGCATGCAGCAGGCGCAGCTGGGCATGGGCCTCGTCCTCGATCAACTCGGCCTCGGCCAGGTGGCGGGTCCAGCGGTCATCGGCGGTCAGATAGATCACATCGCCTTCGACCAGGGCGTTGGCGGTCACGACTTTGGGGGTGAAACGGCTCATGCGCGGGCCTCGTTCAATTGCGGAAGGGCAAGGACGGCCGCGCGCGGGGCGAGGCCGAGAAGGATGACGGCCGGTCCCTGACAGAGGCCGGCCGCGGTCGGCAGGCCGGCCAGCGTCGTGGCATGCAGCCGCTCCTCCCGGCGCGAAACATTCTCGACCAGCGTGACGGGTGTCGCGGGATCGGCGCCATGCATCATCAGCCGGCCCTGCAGAAAGCGCGCGGCGGCCTTGGCCATGTAGATCGCCGCCACCTCGCCGGGGCGGGCCAGGCCGCGCCAGTCCTGTTCGGCAAAGCCTGCCATGTCATGGCCGGTCAGGATGCGCAGCCCGCGGTTGCGGCCCCGGCTGGTCAGGCTTTGCCCAAGGCTTGCTGCGGCGACACTGGCCGCGGTCAGGCCGGGCAGGATGCGGAAGGCAAGGCCTGCGGCCTCCAGCGCCGCGATCTCCTCGTCGAGCCGGCCGAAGATGCCGGGATCGCCGCCCTTCAGCCGCACGACGCGGCGGCCGGCCTGCGCCTCGGCCACGATCCGGGCGTTGATCGCGGGCTGCGCCGCCGAGGGGCCGAAGCCTTCCTTGCCGACGTCGATCCGCCGCGCGCCGGCGGGGATCAGTGCCAGAACCTCGGCGCCGACCAGCCGGTCGTGGATCACCACCTCGGCCGCGGCAAGCGCATGTAGCACGCCCAGCGTCAGATGCTCGGCCGCACCGGGGCCGGCACCGGCGAAAAGGACGGGATGGACGAGGGGCTGGTCGGTCATGGCTGGCCTGAATCACTGCAAGTTCGGAATGGAATTTAGAACATTATCCCTGTCCTTTGCCATACGCCCTTGCATATAAGGAAATCTGTTCCGATACTGCCGCCAGTTGGAACCTGGTTCTGCCATCAAGGGAGTTTTCGGAATGGCCGCCCCGCTGGACGATCTGGACAGGAAAATTCTGTCCGAACTGCAACTGGACGCGAGCCAGTCGCTGGACGAGATCGCCCGCAAGGTCGGCTCGTCCAAGACGCCGGTCTGGAACCGGATACGCCGGATGCGCGAACAGGGCGTGATCACCCGGCAGACCGCGATTCTCGATGCCGAGGCGCTGGGGCTGGAGGCCTGTTTCTTCGTGCTGATCCGCACCTCCGAACACGAGGCCGACTGGCAGCGGCGATTCCTGAAGGCGCTGAAGGAACGCCCCGAGGTGCTGGAAGCGCATCGCCTGGCCGGCGACATCGACTATATCCTGAAGGTGCGGGTCAAGAACGCGCGGGCCTATGACACCTTCTATCAGGCGCTGATCTCGGAAGTGCGCATCTACAACGTGACGGCGCTTCTGAGCATGGAAGAGATCAAGGCGACGACGGTGCTGCCGGTCTAGGGGGGGCCTTCTGCCCCCCATCGCCGCCAGGGCGGCGATCCCCCCGAGAGTATTTCCGCAAAGAAGAAGCCGGTTTCTTCTTTGCCCAAATACTCCCCGCGCGGAGCGCACTGCGGAGCCTTCGCGGGCTCTTCGCCCGCGAAGGTGACACAAAAGGCGTGCCGCCGCTCTTGCGGCGGCTCAATCAAACGGGTGGTTCAGGTCACGCCGCTTTCCCGGCGGTCGGTGATGGCCAGATGCGCGGCGGCCAGGCGGGCCAGCGGCACGCGGAAGGGCGAGCAGGAGACATAGTCGAAGCCCGCCTTGCGGCAGAAGGCGATGGATTCCGGGTTGCCGCCGTGTTCGCCGCAGATCGACACCACAAGATCGGCGCGGGTGCGCCGGCCGCGGTCGGCGCCGATCAGCAGAAGCTCGCCCACGCCATCGACATCCAGCGTGTGGAACGGATCTTCGGCGAAGACGCCCTGCTGGACATAGGTGTTCATGAACCGCCCGGCATCGTCGCGCGACAGGCCATAGG
>JACSRN010000041.1 GCA_014879735.1 Paracoccaceae bacterium | reverse complement strand
CGTTCGGGATTGAGGAAGCGCTCGAACAGCAGCCCGAACTGCAACGGATCGAGATCGGTGATCGTCAGCGCATAGGCCACCAGCGAGCCCGCGCCCGACCCCCGGCCCGGCCCCACGGGAATGCCATGCGCCTTGGCCCATTTGATGAAATCGGACACGATTAGAAAGTATCCAGGGAATCCCATCCGCTCGATAATATCGATTTCGAACCTGAGGCGCTCTTCGTAATCCTCGCGGCTGCCCGCCATCGGAATGACGGCAAGGCGCTTTTCCAGCCCGTCCCAGGCTTGCCGGCGCAGTTCCTCGACCTCGTCGTCGGCAAAGCGCGGCAGGATCGGCTTGCGCTTGGATGCCATATAGGCGCAGCGCCGGGCGATCTCGACGGTGTTTTCGACCGCCTCGGGCAGGTCGGCGAACAACGCCACCATCTCCGCTTCGGATTTCAGGTAATGCTGCGGCGTCAGCCGGCGGCGCGGCTCCTGCTGGTCGACATAGGCGCCCTCGGCGATGCAGATCAGCGCGTCATGCGCCTCGTACATGTCCGCCTTGGGGAAGTAGACGTCGTTTGTCGCCACCAGCGGCAGACCCATGTCATAGGCCAGATCCACCAGTCCCCGCTCGCTGTCGACCTCGCCCTCGGGCAGCCGGCCGCCCTCGCCGGGGTGGCGCTGCAATTCGATGTAGAATCGGTCGGGATAGATGGCCGACAGCCTTTCGGCCAGCGCGCGGGCCTTCGGCGCCTGGCCCTGGCGGAAAAACCGCCCCATCGGCCCGTCCGGCCCGCCAGAAAGGCAGATCAGCCCTTCGCCATGCGCCGCCAGATCCTCCAGCGTCACCTGCGGCAACTGCCCGCCCTTGCCAAGATACAGGCAGCTGTTCAGCGCCATCAGGTTGCCGTAGCCGGCCTCGTCCTGCGCCAGTAGCACGACGGGGGCCGGCAACCGCGGCCTTTCGCCGGGCTGCCCGGGGTCATGCGCCAGCGCGATCTGGCAACCGAGGATCGGCTGCAGCCCGGCATCCCGGGCATGGCTGGAAAACTCCAGCGCACAGAACATGTTGTTCGTATCGGTCACGGCAATGGCTGGCATCCCCGCGCCGGCGGCCAGCTTGACCAGTTTCTTCACCGGCACCGCGCCTTCCAGCAGCGAATGTTCGGTATGGCTCCGGAGATGGATGAATCGCGGCGCGGCTGACATCCTTCTACCCTAGCAACCGGGCCGCCGACGCGAAAGAGCGCGCGATTTTCCAGCAGAACCGAAAAGTGCTTTAGCCGGCATCTTGAAGTTTCCGCTTGCCTTGTGCCCGCCCGCCCGGCTTGATGATCGGACCGGAAGGGGCGCGTCGCCCGCTTTACGCCGCATCGGGCGGGCACGCAGGACGCCTCAACGTAGGGTACCGCGGCGGAACAACATATGACCGGGATCGCGTTTCTGCTCAACGGAACGCCGGTGCGCCTGATGGGGGAAAGCCCGACGCGCACGCTTCTCGACTGGCTGCGCGAAACGCGCGGGCTCAAGGGAACCAAGGAAGGCTGCAACGAGGGCGACTGCGGCGCCTGCACCGTGATCGTGACCGATGGCGACGGCCCGAAGGCGGTGAATGCCTGCATCCTGTTTCTGCCGCAAGTGCATGGCAAGGCCATCCGCACCGTCGAGGGCCTGGCCGGGCCGCAGGGCGAGATGCATCCCGTCCAGCAGACGATGGTCGACCATCACGGCAGCCAATGCGGCTTTTGCACGCCGGGCTTTGTTATGTCGATGGCCGCGGCCCATGCCACGGGCCGCCGGGACCATGACGACGTGCTGGCCGGCAACCTCTGCCGCTGCACCGGCTACGCGCCCATCCTGCGCGCGGCAGAGGCCGCCGCCACCCTGCCCGTTCCCGACTGGATGGCCGAAGATCTGCCCTTCTTCTCTGATCAAATATCCCAGGGGGGGTCTGCGCAGCAGACGGGGGGCAGCGCCCCCCCCCTGCTGCCCCGCTCCTCCGACGAGCTGGCAGCGGCCTGCCTCGCCCATCCCGAAGCCACGCTGATTGCCGGGGCCACCGATGTCGGCCTCTGGATCACCAAGCAATTGCGCAACCTTTCGCCGGTGATCTTCCTGAATTCCGTGGCCGATCTTCAGGAAATCGAACATCAGGGCCAGTCGATCCGCATCGGCGCCGGCGTCACGGTCGAAGCCCTGCGCCTGGCGATGCAGGCGCCGCATCCCTCCTTTGCCGAACTGCTGCGCCGCTATGCCAGCGTGCAGGTCCGGAACTCTGCCACGATCGGCGGCAATATCGCCAACGGCTCGCCCATCGGCGACAGCCCACCGGCGCTGATCGCGCTCGACGCCAGGCTGCACCTGCGGCGCGGCGACGACCGGCGCGAGATGCCGCTCGAGGCGTTCTTCCTCGACTACCGCAAGCAGGATCGCCGGCCCGGCGAATTCGTCGAGGCGGTGACGATCCCGGCCACGGCGCCGGCCTTCCGCGCCTACAAGCTGTCGAAACGTTTCGACCAGGACATCTCGGCCGTCTGCGGCGGCTTCAACATAACCGTGGCTGAGGGCAGGATTGCCGCCGCCCGCATCGCCTTCGGCGGCATGGCGGGCATCCCGAAGCGAGCGGCCGGCGCCGAGGCGGCACTGCTGGGCCAGCCCTGGACCGAGGCCACGATCCGCGCCGCGATGACGGCGATGGCCGAGGATTTCCAGCCGCTGGCCGATATGCGCGCCAGCGCCGGGTACCGGATGCGGACGGCCCAGAACATGCTGCTGCGCTATTTCCACGACCTTGCCGGACAAACCGTCTCGGTTCTGGAGGTGGCACCATGACCACGGGCAAGCCGCTTCCCCACGATTCAGCGCCGCTGCATGTCACCGGCCAGGCGCGCTATCTCGACGACATCCCCTTGCCGGCGGATACGCTGCACCTGGCCTTCGGCCTGGCCGGCATCGCCTGCGGCGAGATTGCCGCGATGGATCTGACCCCGGTCCGCTCCGCCCCGGGCGTGGTGGCGGTGATCACCGCAGAGGATCTGACGCGCCGCCTTGGCGGCGTGCCGGACTGCTCGCCCTCGATCGGGGACGAGCCGCTGCTGACCTCGGGCCGGATCGAGTTCCATTCCCGCCCCATCTTTCTTGTCGTCGCGGAAAGTCACCTGGCGGCGCGCAAGGCGGCCCGGCTGGCAAGGATCGACTGGCGCGAGGAGCCGGCGCTGCTGACCATCGAGGATGCGCTGGCGGCCGGGTCGCGTTTCGAATCAGGCCCGGTGGTCTGGCAGCGCGGCGATGCCGAGGCCGCCATCTCGGCAGCACCCCGCCGGCTGGAGGGCGAGATCGAGGTCGGCGGGCAGGAGCATTTCTACCTGGAAGGCCAGATCGCCGCCGCCCTGCCCGGCGATGACGGCGGCATGCATATCCTGTCCTCGACCCAGCACCCGACCGAGGTGCAGCACAAGATCGCCCATGCCCTGCACCTGCCGATGAGCGCGGTACGCGTCGAGACACGGCGGATGGGGGGCGGCTTCGGCGGCAAGGAAAGCCAGGGCAACTGGCTGGCCATTGCCTGCGCTGTCGCCGCACGGATAACGGGCCGGCCCTGCAAGATGCGCTACGACCGCGATGACGACATGGTCGTCACCGGCAAGCGGCACGACATCAAGCTGCGCTACCGCGTGGGTTTCGACGAGGAGGGCCGCGTCCTCGGCATCGACTACACCCATCTTCTGCGCTGCGGCTGGAGCCAGGATCTGTCGCTGCCGGTTGGCGACCGGGCGATGCTGCATGCGGAAAACTGCTACTGGATGCCGAACATCCGGATCGAAAGCCATCGGCTGAAGACCAATACCGCCAGCGCCACCGCCTATCGCGGTTTCGGCGGCCCGCAGGGGATCATCGGGGCAGAGCGGGTCATGGACCACATCGCCTTTGCGCTGAAGAAAGACCCGGTCGAAATACGGCGGATCAACTATTACGCCGAAATGGCCGCGCCCGCGGCGGCGGGCCAGACCGCGCCGGATGCGGTCCAGACCACGCCCTATCACATGCCGGTCGAGGATTTCATCGGCCGGGCGATGACCGATGACCTGCTGGCCTCCTGCGACTATCACGGCCGCAAGGCCGAAATTGCCGCCTGGAATGCCGGCAGCCCGATCCTGAAACGCGGGATCGCCTTCACCCCCGTCAAGTTCGGGATTTCCTTCACGCTGACCTGGCTCAATCAGGCCGGGGCGCTGGTCCATGTCTATCAGGACGGCTCGATCCACCTGAACCATGGCGGAACCGAAATGGGCCAGGGCCTGAACCAGAAGGTGGCGCAGGTGGTGGCCGAGGTCTTCGGCGTCGAGACCGGGCAGATCCGGATCACCCCCACCGATACCGGGAAGGTGCCGAACACCTCCGCCACGGCGGCAAGTTCCGGATCTGACCTGAACGGCATGGCGTCGCAGGCGGCTGCGGTGACGATTCGCGACCGGATGGCGGCCCTGCTGGCCGAAAAACACCAGGTTGCGATCGAGGAGGTACGATTCGCCGACGGGCTGGTGACGGTCGGGGGCGAGGAATATCCGTTCGAACAGGTTGCCGCCTGGGCCTATCAGGCCCGGATTTCGCTGTCCTCCACCGGCTTTTACGCCACGCCCAAGATCACCTGGGACCGGATGCGCGGCCGCGGTCGGGCTTTCTACTACTTTGCCTATGGCGTTGCCGTTACCGAGGTGGTCCTCGACACGCTGACCGGCGAAAATCGCATCCTGCGCGCCGATATCCTGCACGACACCGGCAACAGCCTGAACCCCGCGCTGGACATCGGCCAGATCGAGGGCGCCTATGTGCAGGGCGCCGGCTGGCTGACGACCGAGGAGCTGGTCTGGGACGACAAGGGGCGGCTGGCGACGCATGCCCCCTCTACCTACAAGATTCCGGCCTGCTCGGACCGGCCGCGAGAGTTCAATGTCCGGCTGTGGAACCGCCCGAACCCCGAGGCCGCAGTGGGCAAGTCGAAAGCGGTGGGCGAGCCGCCGTTCAACCTCGGGATCTCTGCCTTCCTTGCGCTCAGCCATGCCGTCGAAGCCAGCGGCGATGGCAGCATCTATCCCGACCTGCGCGCACCCGCCACGGCCGAGGCCGTGCTGGATGCCGTCCGCCGGGTGCGGCGCGATGTTTGACCTGACCGCCCTGCAGGGCGCAGTGGCGGCGCACGGGCAGGTGGCACGGCTGGTCATCGCCGGTCATGACGGGTCCTCTCCCCGCGAGGTGGGCGCGGCAATGCTGGTCTGGGCCAGTGGCGAAAGCGGAACCATAGGCGGCGGCGCGCTGGAGTTCGAGGCGGTGGCGCGGGCGCGGAGCCTGCTGGTGGCCGGCGGGACGCGGCTGGACCGCATCGCGCTGGGGCCGGCGCTGGGCCAGTGTTGCGGCGGCCGCATCAGCCTGCTGACCGAGATCTACGATACGGCGACGGTCGCCGCGCTGCAGGGGCAGGAGGTAATTGCCCGGCCCGTCGCGTCATCCTTGGGCGAGATGCCGCTGGCCGTGCGCCGCCTGCTGAGCGGGGCAAGGGGCAAGGGGCTGATGCCGGTGCCGCAACTGGTGCAGGGCTGGATGGTCGAGCCGGTGGCGCAGCCCGGGCGGCCGCTGTGGATCTGGGGCGCCGGCCATGTCGGACGGGCGCTGGTTTCGGTGCTGGCACCGTTGCCGGGACTGCAGATCACCTGGATCGACACGGCGCCTGCGCGCTTTCCCGAAAACATGCCCGCCGGCGTCGCGCCGGTCTGGGCCGGGGCACCGGAGGGGCTGGCGGATCACGCGCCCGCCGGGGCCTGGCATCTGATCGTCACCTATTCGCATGCGCTGGATCTGGAACTGTGCCACCGGCTGCTGCGGCGCGGTTTCGACTGGGCCGGACTGATCGGTTCGGCCACGAAATGGGCGCGCTTCCGGTCGCGGCTGGCCGGCCTTGGCCATGCGCCATCGGAAATCGGGCGGATCGTCTGTCCGATCGGCACGCCCGCCCTCGGCAAGCACCCCCAGGCCATTGCTGTGGGTGTTGCCGCACAACTACTTAATAATCAACATAAATCCGAGACGGAGATCACGGGTGTCAACAGGGAAACAACAACTTTTGCTGCTGGAGGGCCTGACGAAGGCCTATCCGGGCGTGGTGGCGAATAGCGACGTATCGTTTGGGATCGGCGAGGGAGAGATACACGCACTTCTGGGTGAAAACGGCGCCGGGAAATCGACGCTGGTCAAGATGATCTACGGCCTCGTCAAGCCCGATGTCGGGCGAATGGTGCTGCGCGGGCAACCCTATGTCCCGGCAAAACCGGCCGAGGCACGGCGATTGGGCGTGGCCATGGTCTTCCAGCATTTCAGCCTGTTCGAAGCCCTGACCGTGGCCGAGAATGTGGCGCTGGGCATGGAAACGCCGCCGCCGATGCGCGAGCTTGCCGCCCGCATCCGGTCGGTTTCCGAGGAATATGGCCTGCCGCTCGATCCCGGCCGGATGGTGGGCGATCTGTCCGCCGGCGAGCGCCAGCGGGTCGAGATCATCCGTTGCCTGCTGCAGGATCCGAAACTGCTGATCATGGACGAGCCGACCTCGGTGCTGACACCACAGGAGGTGGAGATCCTGTTCCGCACCCTGCGGCAGTTGCGGGCGGAGGGAACCTCGATCCTCTATATTTCGCACAAGCTCGAAGAGATTCGCGCGCTCTGCGACGAGGCGACGATCCTGCGCCGCGGCCGGGTGGTCGGGACCTGCACCCCGCGAGAGCGGACGGCGCGCGAGATGGCCGAACTGATGGTGGGCGCCACGCTCGGCACGCCGACACGCAGCCCCCGGCCCAAGGGCCAGGTGGCGCTGGGGGTCAGCGACCTGTCGGTCGCCTCGCCCATCGCCTTTGGCACCCCTCTGCGCGGGGTGTCCTTCACCGTGGCGGCGGGCGAGGTACTGGGCATCGCCGGCGTGGCTGGGAACGGCCAGGACGAGTTGCTGCTGGCCCTTTCGGGCGAATTGCGCGCGCCGGGCGACCGGGTGCGGCTGAATGACCATGCGATCGGCGACCTCGGCCCGGCGGAACGCCGGCGCGCCGGGCTGGTCTCGGCGCCCGAGGACCGCTACGGCCATGCCGCCGCCCCGGACATGAGCCTGACGGAAAACGCGCTGCTGACCGCGGCGATCCGGCGCAAGCTGACGCGGCATGGCTTCATCGACTGGGCGAAAACCCGGGCCTTCGCCGAAGAGATCATCGCCGATTACGATGTGCGCACGCCGGGGCCGGGAACGGCGGCGCGGGCGCTGTCGGGGGGGAACCTGCAGAAATTCCTGATGGGGCGAGAGCTGTTGCAGGATGCCGATGCCATTGTGATCAACCAGCCAACCTGGGGTGTCGATGCGGCGGCGGCCGCGTCGATCCGCCAGAAGATCCTCGACTGCGCCGCCACGGGCGCGGCGGTGGTCGTGATCAGCCAGGATCTGGACGAGTTGCTGGAAATTGCCGACAGTTTTGCAGTGCTGAACGAAGGGCGGATGACGAAACCGCGACCCACCCAGGGCCTGACGATGGACGAGATCGGGATGATGATGGGCGGCGCCCACGGAATGGAGGTCGCACACCATGCTGAGGCTTGAAAAACGCCCGAACCCAAGTCGCTTCTGGCTTTATGCCACCCCCGTCGTCGCGGTGCTGCTGACGATGATCGCCGGCGGGCTTCTGTTTGCCGCGATGGGCAAGAACCCGTTCGAGGTGATCCGCACCATCTTCTGGGATCCGATCTTCGGCCAGTTCGCCTTCTACCTGCGCGGCCAGCTTCTGGTGAAGGCCGGGCCGCTGATCCTGATCGCCATCGGCCTGGCGCTGGGCTTTCGGGCGGGAATCTGGAACATCGGCGCCGAAGGGCAATATATCATCGGTGCAATCTGCGCCGCGGCCGTGGGCCTTGCCGCCTATCCGACGGAAAGCCGCTGGATCTTTCCCGCGATGGTGATCGCCGGCGCATTCGGCGGCTGGGCCTGGGCCATGATCCCGGCCATCCTGAAGACGCGCTTCAACACCAACGAAATCCTCGTCTCGCTGATGCTGGTCTATGTCGCGGAAACCATCGTCGCCAAGGCCGCAACCGGATTTCTGAAGAATCCCGAAGGCATGGGCTTTCCCGGCAGTCGCAACCTGAGCACCTTTCCCGCCACCGCGAACCCCGAACTGTTCGCGGGATCGGGTCTGCACTGGGGGGGCGTCACGGCGCTGGTCATGGCGATCCTGGCCTGGGTCCTGCTGTCGCGGCATATCCTGGGTTTCCAGATCCGGCTGGCCGGGCAGGCGCCGCGCGCGGCCCGCTTCAACGGGGTCAACCCCAACCGCCTGGTCATGTTGTGCATGGGCGCCTCGGGGGCACTGGCCGGCCTGGCCGGCATGTTCGAAGTCACCGGCCCGGCCGGCCAGATCACCATCGACTTCGGCACCGGCTATGGCTTTACCGCGATCATCGTGGCCTTCCTCGGCCGTCTCAACCCGCTGGGCATCGTGCTGGCCGGCTTCATCATGGCGCTGACCTATGTGGGCGGCGAGATGGCCTCGACCAACCTCGGCCTGCCCGATGCAGCGATCCAGGTGTTCCAGGGCATGTTGCTGTTCTTCCTTCTTGGTGTCGACATGCTGACCAACTATCGCATCCGGCTGCGCGCCGCGGGCACGACCGTGAAAGGAGCGCTGTAATGGATTTCGGTGGCATCAATCCGGTCACGCTGATCGCAACGCTGATGGTCACATCGGTGCCGATCCTGCTGGCCGCCCTGGGCGAGGCCGTGGTCGAACGCTCGGGCGTGCTGAACCTCGGGGTCGAGGGCATGATGATCCTCGGCGCAATCGGCGGCTTCATCACCGCCGTGCAGACGGGCAGCCCGGTCCTGGGCTTTCTGGGCGGTGCGCTGGCGGGCGCCGTGCTTTCGGCGATCTTCGCGCTGCTGACGCAGGTCTTCCTGGCCAACCAGGTGGCAACAGGCCTTGCCTTGACACTGTTCGGCTTGGGCGTCTCGTCGCTGGCCGGGCAAGGTTACAACGGCATCAAGCCGCCGGCGACCGGCAAGGTGCCCTTCGGACCGTTGGCGGACATTCCGGTCCTGGGCCCCATCCTCTTCGGCCACGACTGGGTGGTCTATTTCTCGCTGGCGATGGTCGCGGCAATCTGGTGGGTGCTGCGCTCGACGCGGGCCGGCCTGATCCTGCGCGCTGTGGGTGAAAACCACGACGCCGCCCATGCCCTTGGCTACCGGGTCAACCGCATCCGCCTGCTGGCCATCCTGTTCGGCGGCGCCATGGCCGGCATGGGCGGCGCCTATGTCAGCCTGGTGCGCGTGCCGCAATGGACCGACGGCATCACCGCCGGTGCCGGCTGGATCGCACTGGCCATCGTGGTCTTTGCCAGCTGGCGGCCGTGGCGGGTGCTGATCGGCGCCTATCTGTTCGGCGGGATCAGCGTGTTGCAGCTGAACCTCCAGGCCGCCGGATCCGCCATTCCCGTCGAGTACTTGTCGATGGCGCCCTATCTGATAACCATCCTTGTACTGGTCGTCATCTCGTCGGGCAAAGGCAAGGCCGCGACCGGGGCGCCGGCCGAACTGGGACACAATTTTCATGCCTCGCGCTAGAGGCCCAAAATCCGGGCGGCCGGAAAAGAGCCGTGTTACCACCACAGGGAGAAACCACATGAAACGCAGAACACTGCTGACTACCGCCGCGCTGGCCCTCGGTCTTGCCGCCTCGGGCCAGGCAATGGCCCAGGGGATGGACAAGGTGAAGGCCTGCTTCATCTATGTCGGCCCGATCGGCGACGGCGGCTGGACCTTCCAGCACCATCAGGGCGTGATGGCCGTGCAGGAGACTTTTGGCGACAAGGTCGAGATCCAGTATCAGGAAAGCGTGCCGGAAGGTGCCGACGCCGAGCGGGTAATGACCCAGATGGCGCTGGGCGGCTGCAACATCGTCTTCGCCACCTCCTTCGGCTACATGGATCAGATCAACGCGGTTGCCGCCAAGTTCCCCGATGTCAAATTCGAACATGCGACCGGCTACAAGCGTGACCATGCCAATGTCTCGACCTTCAACGCCCGCTTCTACGAAGGCCGCGCGGTCGAGGGTCTGATCGCCGGCCGCATGACCAAATCGAACAAGATCGGCTATATCGCCTCGTTCCCGATCCCCGAAGTGGTCATGGGCATCAATGCCTATTATCTTGCGGCCAAGAAGGTGAACCCGGCGGTCGAGGTCTCGGTGGTCTGGGCCTTCACCTGGTTTGACCCGGCGAAAGAGGCCGATGCCGCCAAGGCGCTGATCGAGCAGGGCGTCGACGTGATCGCCAGCCACACCGATTCGACCGCACCGCTGGCCGAGGCTGCCAAGAGCGGTGGCAAGGTCATCGGCTTTGGCCAGGCTTCGGACATGGCCGAATACAAGCCCAGCCCGCGCGTCACCTCGATCATCGACAACTGGGGTCCCTATTACATCGAGCGGATCGGCGCGCTGCTCGACGGCACCTATGCCCAGGCCGACATCTGGGCCGGGATCAAGGGCGGCGAGGTGCTGATCGGCGAGATCACCGAGGCCGTGCCGGCCGAAGTGAAGGCCGAGGCCGAGGCGCTGCGCGACGGCATCGCCGCGGGCACCGTGCATCCCTTTACCGGCCCGATCAACAAGCAGGATGGCAGCGCCTGGCTGGCCGAAGGCCAGACCGCGCCCGATGGCGATCTGCTCGGTATGAACTTCTATGTCGAGGGCGTCACCGGCGATATTCCCCAGTAAGCGGGTGCCACCACGACATACTGCAAGGCCCGCGCCCCGGCGCGGGCCTTTTTTATCCTGCGCTTTTCTTCGGCTTGAACCGCTTGCAACCACCGTCCGGCCCTGCTTTCCTCGCCTTGCGACAGGAGAACGCCATGGTCCACGATTTCCTCATCATCGGCGGCGGAATTGCCGGAGTTTCCGCGGCGGCGCGGCTGGCGCCCCTGGGCCGGGTCCTGCTGCTCGAAGCCGAAGACGCGCTGGCGCATCATGCCTCTGGCCGGTCGGCGGCGCTTTACGAACCGCGCTATGGCGCCGCGCCGGTGGTCGAGCTTTCCCTGGCCTCCGGGCCATATTTCCGCCAGATCCCCGACCTTCTGGCCCCGCGCGGCCTGATGCTGGTCGCCCGCGACGATCAGAAGGCCGCCTTCGACCATGATGTCGTGGCCATGGAGTTCGACCCGATCCCGGTGGCCCAGGCGCTGGAAATGGTGCCGATCCTGAACCGTGACGTCTTGCGCCTGGCGGCCTATGCCGGCCATGCCCAGGACATCGACACCGACCTTCTGATCCAGCATTTCGCCCGCGAAGCCCGCGGCCATGGCGCCGAGATCCTGACCCGCGCCCGCGTGACCGCCATCGCCCGTACCGCCACGGGCTGGCGCGTGACCCATGGCGCGGGCGAGGCCGAGGCGCGGATGATCGTCAATGCGGCAGGCGCCTGGGTCGATCAGGTGGCGGCACTTGCCGGGGTCCGGCCGCTGCATTTCACGCCCCTGCGCAGGTCGATGGCGCGTATTCCCGCACCCGCAGGGATGGAGGTGTCGCGCTGGCCCATGCTGTTCGGCCCGGGCGAGGACTGGTACATGAAACCCGACGCCGGCGCGCTGATCGTCTCTCCGGCCGAGGAAGACCCGGTCGATGCCCCCCATGATGCCTGGGCCGACGACATGGTGCTGGCCGAGGGCCTTGCCCGCTACGAGGGTTTCGTCACCGCCCCCGTCACGCGGCTGATCGCCAACTGGGCGGGCCTGCGCACCTTCGCGCCGGACCGGGTTCTGGTCATCGGCCCGGATCCGCATGAGCCGGCCTTCTTCTGGCTGGCGGGCCAGGGCGGCTATGGCTTTCAAAGCTCGGCCGGCGCCAGCCGGCTGGCGGCCGATCTGATTGCCGGGCGTCCACCCGAACTGACACCCCGCGCGGTCGCCGCGCTGTCACCGGCCCGATTCGGGTGACGGCGCTGCTTTCAGACCCGACGCCTCCGGTGATGGCGGACAATGCACCCGGCGCGCCCGGATCCCTCCCCTTGCGGCCGGTCATCGCGCGCGGGATCTCGGCATCCGCAGCCGGCCAAGGCGCGGACGAAGGCGCGGGCGAGGGCACGGGCGGGGGCGTGCAGCCATGCGCGGCCCCTGGACCGGCGGGCGTGACAATTTCGCCGCGTCCCCTGCAAGCGGCACCGAGAAGACGGATGACAGGACCCACGGGATCGGCCAGCATGCGGCCATCATGATGCGCGCCCTTCTGCTCTCGTTTTGCTGTCTGACGCTGGCCGCCTGCGGCGGCTCTGCCCCCCGCGGCCGCGTCGATGCCCGTCCCGCCGCCGCCGTTGCCGCGGGTGAGGTGGTTTCGCCCAATTTCGCGGATGCCGATCCGGTCGACGCCTGGGGTGGCAAGCCGCCCCGCGCCTATCCCGTCCATGGCATCGACGTCGCCCGCTTCCAGTCCGAGATCGACTGGGCCGCGGCCCGCGCCAATGGGGTGAACTTCGCCTTCATCAAGGCAACCGAGGGCGGCGACCGCGTGGACGAGATGTTCAAGACGCATTGGCGCGGCGCCGGCCGCGCCGGGATCGCGCGCGGGGCCTATCACTTCTACTACCATTGCCGTCCGGCATCGGAACAGGCCGAATGGTACATCCGCCATGTCCCCCGCACGCGCGGGATGCTGCCGCCCGTCCTCGACATGGAATGGACGCCCTTCTCGCCCACCTGCACCATCCGCCGCGACGGCGCGACAATCCGCGCCGAGGCCAAGGTCTTCATCGCGGCGCTGACCCGGCACTATGGTGTGCGGCCGATCCTCTACACCTCGATCGACTTCTTCGAGGACAACGAGATGTGGCGGGTCGCCGGCGCGGATTTCTGGCTGCGCGCCGTGGCGAAACACCCCAAGGACCTGTACGATGGCCACCCCTGGACCTTCTGGCAATATACCTCGACCGGGCTGGTCCCGGGCGTGCAGGGCAAGGTCGACATCAATGTGTTCGGTGGATCGGCCGCCGAATGGCAGGCCTGGCGCGCAGCGCGTGGCGGCTGAGCCTCAGTCCGGGCCGGCGGCCGGGATCTCGGCCAGGGCATGCCAGACCGGCAGGCCGTGGTCCCGGGCGATCCGCACGTCATTGTCGGCCCCGGCCGATGCACCGGGCAACCGCAGAACGCCATCGCATTTTGCAAGAAGCCGATGCGCAGTCGGATGCATCACCCGGTCATAGGCGGCGCTTCCCGGCGCGCCGCCCCCTGCCCCACGCAGGACCGGCAGCGCCGCCCATTCGCCGATCATCGGCACATGGCCCTTCTCGAAGATCGGCCAGGCCGCCGCCTCCAGCCGGCTTAGGTTTTCCGCCATCTTCGCCGGATCATCGCCGGTGCCCGAGCGATAGGGGCCGGCGATCAGGATCATCATCGGTTTGGTCATCTGCAAGTTCCTTCACGATACTGCACGGTATAACTTGCATACCCGGATGATTCGCGCAATATCGTGCAGATATCATGCAGGTTCGTGCAATGCTGACCGAAGATCGAAAGGTATTTCTGCTGGACCGGCTGGCCCGCGACGGCCGGCTGATCGCCACGGATCTGGCAGCCGAACTTGGCATTTCGGAAGACACGATCCGCCGCGACCTGCGCCAGCTTGCCGGCGAGGGGCGGTTGATCCGGGTGCATGGTGGGGCGCTGCCGGCCTCGCCCACCGACCGGCCCTTTCTCGCCCGTACCGCGATGCATCCCGAAGCAAAGCTGGCGCTGGCCCGCGCCGCGGCCGGGCTGATCCGGCCGGGGCAGGTGGTGATCGTCGATGGCGGCACCACGCATCAGGCGCTGCCGCAGGTTCTGCCCGCCGGCCTGCGCTTTACCCTTGTGACCCACAGCCCGGCGCTGGCCGCAGCAATGGAGCCGCTGACCGCCGTCGAGGTGGTGCTGATCGGCGGGCGGCTGTTCCGGCATTCGATGGTTGCGGCCGGGCCGCTCGCGATGGCGGGTTTCCTGCGGCTGCGCGCCGATCTCTGCCTGCTGGGCGTGACCGGCGTGCATCCCGATCCGGGCCTGACCACCGGCGATGCCGAGGAGGCGGCGCTGAAAGCGGCCATGCTGGATGTTTCCGCCGAGGTGGCCGTGCTGGCCACGCCCGACAAGCTTGGCACGGTCAGCCCCTGGACCATCGCGCCGCTGGACCGGCTGACGATGCTGATCACCACCGTGGGGCGGCCGGACTGGCTGCCCCACGGCGTTGCCCATCTGCAGGCGTGACCTTCAGCCGTCGACGCGGATCCGGGCGTTCGAAGGATCGTAGGGGCTGTCTTCCACCACCACGGCATCCCATTCCTTCAGCAGGATTTTCACCTTCAGCTTCGTGCCCACCGCCGCCAGATCCGGGCGGACATAGCCCATGCCGATCTGCTTGCCGAAAACCACCGACCAGCCACCCGAGGTCAGGCGACCGATCTTTTCGCCGTTCAGCAGCAGCGCCTCCTTGCCCCAGGGGTCGGTGTCGGCCGGGCCATCGATCAGCAGCGTCACGCATTTCGAGCGGATGCCGGTGTCCAGCATCGCCTGCTTGCCGCGGAAATCCTTGGCCAGGTCGACGAACCTGTCGAGGCCCGCCTCCAGTGGCGTCGCGTCGCGGCCAAGCTCGGTGCCAAAGGCGCGATAGCTCTTTTCCTGCCGCAGCCAGTTCTGCGCCCGCGCGCCCACCGGCTTCAGCCCGTGCCGCTCCCCCGCCTTCATCAGCAGATCCCAAAGATAGCGGCCGAATTCCACCGGGTAATGCAGTTCCCAGCCCAGTTCGCCGGTATAGGCGACGCGGATCGCGCGGACCGGACACATGCCAAGCTCGATGTTGCGCATCGACAGCCAGGGAAAGCGCTTGTTCGACAGCACCGTGTCGGGATCGGCATCGCCGACGATCTCCCGCAGGATCGCCCGCGCGGTCGGGCCGGCCAGCGCATAGACGCCCCATTGCGTGGTAACGTCGTGGATCTCGACGCCAGCACCGCCCGCCGCCATGAAATCCTCGGCAGATTTTTTCAGGAAGTCATGGTCATAGGCCGTCCAGGCCCCGGCCGAGATGATGTAGTATTCCGCCTCGGCCAGCCGCACGATGGTATATTCGGTGCGGGTGGTGCCAGCATCGGTCAACGCATAGGTCAGGTTGATGCGGCCGACATTGGGCAGCTTGTTGCAGGTGAAATGGTCGAGGAAGGCCGTCGCGCCGGGACCGCGGACCAGGTGCTTGGTGAAGGCGCTGGCGTCGATGATCCCGCAGGTTTCGCGCAGGGCCTTCGCCTCGGCCTCGGCATAGCCCCACCATGCGCCGCGGCGGAAGCTGCGGCTGTTGTGATCGAAATCGGCCGGGGCATCGACCGGGCCGTAGTAGTTCGGCCGTTCCCAGCCGTTGACCTGCCCCATCTGCGCGCCAAGGGCGATCTGGCGATCATAGGCCGGTGCCGTGCGCAGCGGGCGGCAGGCTTCGCGCTCTTCGTCGGGATGGTGCAGGATGAAGACGTGGGAATAGCATTCCTCGTTCTTGCGGACGGCATATTCCGTCGTCACCCAGGCACCGTAGCGCCGCGGGTCAAGGCTGGCCATGTCGATCTCTGCCTCGCCCTGGGTCATCAACTGGGCGAGGTAATGGCCCGTTCCGCCGGCGGCGGTGATACCGAAGCTGAACCCCTCTGCCAGCCACATGTTGCGCAGGCCTGGCGCCGGGCCGACCAGCGGGTTGCCATCGGGGGTATAGCAGATCGGCCCGTTGAAATCGTCCTTCAGCCCGGCGATTTCCGACGACGGGATACGGTGGATCATCGACAGGTATTCCGTCTCGATCCGCTCCAGGTCGAGCGGGAACAGATCCGCGCGAAAGCTGTCGGGCACCGCATAGGCAAAGCGCGCCGGGGCGCCCTGTTCATAGGGGCCGAGGATCCAGCCGCCGCGTTCCTCGCGCACATACCATTTGGCATCTGCATCGCGCAGGACGGGGTGTTCGGGGTTCCCCGCCCGGCGCCAGGCCACCAGCGCCGGGTCCGGTTCGGTCACGATATATTGGTGTTCGACCGGGATCGCCGGGATCTTGATGCCCAGCAGGCGGGCGGTGCGCTGCGCATGATTGCCGGTGGCCGTGACCACATGCTCGGCCCGGATCTCGAATTTTTCCGCCGAGGGCACCAGCCTGCCGCCCTTGTCCTCCATCCGGGTGCAGGAGACGATCCATTCGTCGCCGGTCCAGAAATAGCCGTCGACCTGCACCTTGCGCTCGATATGCGCACCCAGCTGGCGCGCGCCCTTGGCCATGGCCTGGGTCACATCGGCGGGGTTGATATAGCCGTCCTGCGGGTGGAACAGCGCCCCCTTCAGATCGTCGGTGCGCACCAGCGGCCAGCGTTCGCCGATCTGGGCCGGTGTCAGGAACTCATGATAGACGCCGGCGGTTTCCGCGACCGAGGAATACAGCATGTATTCGTCCATCCGGTCCTGGGTCTGCGCCATGCGCAGGTTGCCCACCACCGCGAAGCCGGCATTCAGCCCGGTCTCGGCCTCAAGCCCCTTGTAGAAATCGACGGAATATTTGTGGATATGCGTCGTTGCATAGGACATGTTGAACAGCGGCAGCAGCCCGGCCGCATGCCAGGTCGAGCCCGAGGTCAACTCGTCGCGTTCGACCAGCATCGTGTCCCAGCCCGCCTTGGCGAGGTGATAGGCGATGCCGGTGCCGACGGCACCGCCGCCGACGACAAGCGCTTTGACATGGGTTTTCATGGCGACGACTCCGCGAGGTCTGGGTTGGCCCATATGTGCCACTCGCCGGCACTGCCGGGCAAGCCGGCCCGACATCTGGCGTCAAAAAGCGACATCGCGCACGCGATGCATGCACGATTGGCCGCCACCGGCGGAGATGGCATCCTGGTGCGTCTTGCCGGGCGGGCCTTGCGGGGCGGCGGGGCTGCCCGGCGCTGCCACTGGCCGCGCGCCGGAGCCCGCCGCCGGCCGGCTGTCAGCCGTGGCGCATACGGCCAAAAACCGCGGCCAGGACAAAGGCACCCGCCGCCGCGACGATGATCGAGGGACCGGCCGGCGTATCCTGCCACAGCGCCAGCCGCAGCCCCAGAAGGCTTGCCGCCGCCCCGACCGCCGTCGCCGCCAGCGCCATGCCCTCGGGGCTGCGCGCCAGCCCGCGCGCCGCGGCCGCCGGGATGATAAGCAGGGCCGAGATCAGCAGCGCCCCCACCACCTTCAGCGCCACCGCCACCACGATGGCCAGCGCCAGCACCAGCACCAGGCGCTCTCGGTCCGGCCGGATGCCCGAGGCAAAGGCCAGATCCTCGTTCACCGTGGCCGTGACCAGCGCCTGCCAGCGCCAGACGATCAGGCCCAGCACCAGGACGGCCCCGCCCCAGATCAGCGCCAGATCGCCCCGCCCCACGGCCAGGATGTCGCCGAAGAGATAGGCGGACAGATCGGTCCGGACGCCGGGAAAGTAGCTGATGGCGACCAGGCCGAAGGCCAGCGCCGAATGGGCCAGAACGCCCAGCGTCGTGTCCATCGCCCAGCCGCGCGCCGCAAGGACCGCGACCGTCACCGCCATGGCGGCGGCAACGACCAGCGTGCCGGCGGCAACCGGCAGATCGGTCGCCAGCGCCAGCGCCACGCCGAGGATGGCGGCATGCGCCGTCGCATCGCCGAAATAGGCCATCCGCCGCCAGACCACGAAGGCCCCCAGCGGGCCGGTCGCCAGCGATAGCCCAACGCCGGCCAGTGCGGCACGCAGAAGGAAATCGTCAAGCATGATGCGGGCGCCCCTGGTCGTGGGGATGCCCGTGATGGTGGGAATGGCCATGATCGTGGGAATGCCCGTCACCATGCGGATGCCCGTCGCCATGCCCATGGTCGTCGCGGTGATCGGCCGCCGCGCCATCTGCGCCGTCATGCGCGTGGTCGTGGGTATGGCGGTAAAGCGCCAGCGCCCCCTGTGTGCCCAGCCCGAACAGCGCGCGATATTCCGGCGCGGTGGACACCACCTGCGGCGTGCCCTGGCAGCAGACATGGCCGTTCAGGCAGATCACCCGGTCGCTGGCCGCCATCACCACATGCAGGTCGTGGCTGACCATCAGCACTGCGGCGCCGGTTTCGGCCCGCACCTCCTCGATCAGCCGGTAGAAGGCCGCCTCGCCCGGCTGGTCGAGACCCTGCGTCGGCTCGTCCAGCAGCAGGATTTGCGGCCTGGCCAGAAGCGCGCGCGCCAGCAGCGCCCGCTGCATCTGCCCGCCCGACAGCGCTGCCATCTGCAGCATCCCCCGCCCCTCCAGCCCCACCCGGGCCAGCGCGCCCTCGGCGGCGGCGGCACCGACGCGGAGAGGAAGCGACAGGAAGCGGCGCAGGGTGATGGGCATCGTCCGGTCGATCGTCAGCCGCTGCGGCACATAGCCGATCCGCAGCCCGGGTGCCCGGATCACCTGCCCCGTGGCAGGCGGCACGATGCCCAGCAGCGCGCGCAGCAGCGTCGACTTGCCCGATCCGTTCGGGCCGAGAATGGTGACAATCTCGCCCGGCCGGATCGCCAGGCTTACATCCTGCAACACCTGGGCCCCGCCCATGCGGACGCCCAGGTTGCGGGCCTCGATCAGCGTCATGGCGCGGCCTCCGACTTGCAGCAGGCGGGGCACAGGCCCATGGCTTCGACCGTGGTGCGCTCGACGGCAAAGCCAAGATCCGCCGCCGCGGCCCCAAGTGCGGCGCGTACCGGCGCGGCCGGCATCTCGGCCACCGCATTGCAGTTGCGGCAGATCAGGAAGACCGGCGCGTGGTCCTCGCCGGGATGCATGCAAGCGGCAAAGGCGTTCAGTCGCCGGATCCGGTGGACAAAGCCATTCTCGGCCAGAAAATCCAGCGCGCGATAGGCCACGGGCGGCTGGTTGCCGAAGCCCTCGGCCGCAAGGCGTTTCAGCACGTCATAGGCGCCAAGCGCGCGGTGCTCCTCAAGCAGGATTTCAAGCACGCGGCGCCGCACCGGCGTCAGCCGCACGCCACCGGCGGCGACAAGCGCCTCGGCCCGCGCCAGCACGTCGCCGGCGCAATGCCGGTGGTCATGGGCGGCGAAGGCCGCGGCCGGATCGGCGCAGCCGCGGCAATCGGACTCGGGATCGGAGACGGAAGCGGAAGCGGAATCGGCGTCGGACATGCGGGCCATGGCGTCCTCGCTTGACATGTTATTATATTACATACATAGAGACACAGACCTCTTTCGGAAAGGCCCAGACCATGCGTTATATCATTGCGCTTCTGCTGACCAGCACCGCGGCACAGGCCGAGGTCCCCGCGGTGGTGACGGATATCCCACCGGTCGATGCACTGGTCGCGGCGGTGATGGGGGATCTGGGGCAACCGACGTTGTTGCTGGACCGCGGCGCATCGGCGCATTCCTTCGCCCTGCGACCAAGCCAGGCGGCCGCCCTGGCCAATGCCGATCTGGTGGTCTGGATCGGACCCGAGCTGACGCCCTGGCTCGCCACGGCACTGGGCAGCCTTGGCGAGACAGCGGCACGGCTGGACCTTCTCGACGCCCCAGGCACCGAACGGCAGGATTTCGCGGCGAAAGACGATCACCACCACGACAACGAGACAGAGGCAGAAGATGCGACGCAGGGGCATGATCATGCCGGCATCGATCCGCATGCCTGGCTTGATCCCGACAATGCGCGGTTGTGGCTGGGGCTGATCGCGGCGGAACTGGCGCGGCTGGACCCCGAACATGCTGCCATCTACACGGAAAACGCCACCGCCGCCACGGCTGCCGTCGACCGGGCCGAGGCAGAGGCCGATGCCCTGCTGGCCCCGGTGAAGGACCGCCCCTTTCTGGCCTTTCACGACGCCTATGGTTATTTCACCGCCCATTACGGGCTGACCGTCGCCGGAACCCTGGCCCTTGGCGATGCCGCCCCGCCCGGGGCAAGGCGCTTGGCAGATCTGCACGCGACGCTGGCAGAGGGCCCGGCGCTGTGCATCTATCCCGAGGTCGGGCACGACCCCGCGATGATCGAACAATTGGCCGATGGCAGCAGGGCCGTCATCGGCGGCGCGCTCGACCCCGAAGGCTCTGCGCTGGAGCCGGGGCCGGATCTCTACCCCGAACTGATCGTCTCGCTGGCAAGGACCATTGCGGCCTGCATGCCCTGAACTGCAAAGGCGGAGCAGGAACGGTCGCCCCGCGTCAGATCAGACCCTCGCGCCGGAACAGCGCCTTCACATCGGTTTCGGGACGGGCGCCGAAATGGCCGATCACCTCGGCCGCGGCGATGCAGCCCATCCGGCCGGAAACTTCAAGCGAGGCACCCGTCGCAAGGCCGTAGATGAAGCCCGCGGCGAACTGGTCGCCAGCGCCGGTGGCATCGACCGGCACCACGCGGTTGACCTTGACCACCACCTGCTCTTCGCCCCGGGCAAGGATCACGTCATGGCCGGACCGGGTGCAGACCACAAGACCGGCATCCGCCGCCGCCTGTTCCAGCGCGGCCGAAAGATCGGTCTGGTACAAGGCGCACCATTCGCGCTCGTTGCCGATCACATAGTCGAGATCCTTCACCAGCCGGCGAAAGCTGTCGCGATGGCGGTCGACGCAGAATGGGTCGGAAAGCGCGATTCCCGCCTTGCCGCCGCCGGCATGGGTCAGCCGGGCAGCACGTTCGAAGGCTTCCTTGCCCTTGTCCTTGTCGTAGAGATAGCCTTCCAGGAACAGGATCTGCGCCCGCCCGGCCACGCTGTCGGACACATCGCCGGGGCCAAGCTCCGAGGAAATCCCGAGATAGGTGTTCATCGACCGCTCGCCATCGGGCGAGACGAAGATCATGCTGCGCGAGGTGGGCAGGTCGCCGCCATGGATCGGCATGTTGACGAAATCGGTGCCCTCCTCCGCCATCGACCCGGCGTAGAACCGCCCCAGCGCGTCGTCGCGGACCCGGCCGATAAAGGCCGTCGACAGACCCAGCGCGCCCAGCCCCGCGACCGTGTTCGCAACCGAGCCGCCGGGGACCTGCCGGCTTTCCTTCATCGCGGCATACAACATCTCGCCCCGCTCGCGCTCGACCAGCTGCATGATGCCCTTCTCGATCCCCATCAGGTCGAGGAAGCTGTCATCCGCGGCAGAAAGCACGTCGACGATGGCATTGCCGATGCCAACCACCTGATAGGTCTTCATTCCTTGTCCTCGTATCGGCACCAGTCCCGGATCGGGCAGATAGCACATTTCGGCCGGCGCGCCACGCAGATGTAGCGCCCGTGCAGGATCAGCCAGTGATGCGCGCGCTGCTGGTATTCGGCCGGAACATTGTCCTCGATCGCGCGTTCGACGGCGGTCTCGTCGCGACCGGGGGCGATGCCGCTGCGGTTGCCGACCCGGAAGATATGGGTGTCCACCGCCTGCGCCGGCAGACCGAACCACATGTTCAGCACCACATTCGCCGTCTTGCGCCCGACGCCGGGCAGGGTCATCAGCGCCGCACGGGAGGACGGCACCTCGCCGCCATAGACCTCGATCAGGCGCTGCGACAGGCGGATCACGTTCCTTGCCTTGTTGCGGTAAAGTCCGATGGTCCTGATGTGTTCGATCACGCCCTCTTCGCCCAGGGCCAGCATCCGCTCCGGTGTGTCGGCCAGGGCGAACAGCCCGCGGGTGGCACGGTTCACACCCTTGTCCGTGGCCTGCGCCGACAGCGCGACGGCAACCAGCAGGGTGAAGGCATTGGTATGTTCCAACTCGCCCCTCGGCGCGGGCTCGGCCTCGGCGAAGCGGGCGAAGACGGCGCGGAGTGCTGGATAGTCGAGTTGGCTGGCCATGATCCCCGGCATGCCACGGCAAGGGGCCGCTTCACAAGCACAAGCCGCAGCTTCCGGGTCGCGCGCGCGGGCGCGCATGCTAGGGTGGCGCAAAGGAGCCCGACCATGAACGACCTATCCGCAAGCTATCATTACGCCGTCATCGGGCGCGCCCTGAAGATTCTCGACGATGCCGGGCCGGGCCTGTCGCTCGACGGGTTGGCGGGGCAGATGAACATGTCGGCGGCGCATTTCCAACGGGTGTTCAGCCAGTGGGTCGGCGTCAGCCCCAAGCGCTACCAGCAATATCTGGCGCTGGATCACGCCCGCCACCTGCTGGCCGACCGGATGACGATGCTTGCCACCGCGCAGGAGGTGGGGCTGTCGGGTTCGGGGCGGCTGCATGACCTGTTCCTGACCTGGGAGGCGATGAGCCCCGGCGAATTCGGACGCGGCGGCGCGGGGCTGGACATCCGCTGGGGCATGTTCGACAGCCCCTTCGGCCCGGCGCTGGTGATGGGAACCGCCCGCGGAATCTGCGGCATCGGCTTTACCGCCGATACCGGCGAGGCGGCGGGCTACGAGGATCTTGCCGGGCGCTGGCCAGAGGCGCGCTACCGCCGCGACGAGGCGGCGCTGGCCCCCTGGGTTGCCGCGGCCTTCGGCTCTGCCGCCGGCCGGCAGGCGCCGCTGCACCTGATCGGCGCGCCGTTCCAGATCAAGGTCTGGGAGGCGCTGCTGCGCATCCCCTCGGGGCAGGTCACGACCTATTCCGAACTTGCCCTCGCCGTGGGCCATCCCACCGCGCAGCGGGCGGTCGGTACCGCGGTGGGGCGGAACCCGATCAGCTTTCTTATCCCCTGTCATCGCGCGCTGCGCCGCGACGGCGGGCTTGGTGGCTATCACTGGGGCCTGCCGCAAAAGCGCGCGATGCTGGCCTGGGAGGCTGCACGGGCCGAGGCGTGAGGGTCGAGCACGGCAGCAGCAGCCGCAGACGGCGCGGCGGCGGCGCAGTCCTGTCTTTCCCCGAGGGCGGCGCAGATCCGTGGGGTGTGCCCCCGCCTCCGACGGGGATAATCCCGGACCGATGAGGCCGGCCAGGGTGCCACCGCGCGAGAAAGTGACATTTCCGCCATGGGCAGAAGGCCGCGCAAGGGGGGGACGGGGCTGGCGGGAACGGGTCGGGCTGGTTTAAGTTGACCCCGAGGCCCGTGCGAAACGGGTCCGTGATCCTTTTGGCAGCGAGCGCATGATGACCAAGACCACCCTCCTTTCGGCCCGCCTTCTGATCGGGCTTGCCGGGCTGGCCGCCCTTTCGGCCTGCGTCAACCCGAACAACCTGTCGAACGACCCGAATGCCAATACCAAGCAGGGCGTGGCGATCGGTGCGCTTTCCGGTGCAGTCCTGGGCGCGGCAACCGCCGACAGCGGCGACCAGTTCGAAAAGGCGGTGTTGGGTGCTGTCGTGGGCGGGGCGCTTGGCGGCGGCATCGGCTATTCGCTGGACCAGCAGGCCGCGGAACTGCGCAGCCAGTTGTCGTCGGGGCTGACGGTCACGAACAACGGCCAGTATCTGGTGGTGAACATGCCCCAGGACCTGCTGTTTGCCACCGACAGCGCCGTCGTCCGCGGCGACCTGACCCGCGACCTGCGGGCCATCGCCGCCAGCCTGCAGAAATACCCGACCTCGAACATCTCGGTCGTCGGCCATACCGACAACACCGGGACCGCGGCCTACAACCTGGATCTGTCGCAGCGCCGGGCCTCTTCGGTGGCGGCAATCCTGCGCGATTCCGGCGTGTCCTCGTCGCGCATGACCATCGTCGGCCGCGGTGAAGACCAGCCCATCGCCTCGAATCTGACGCCCGAGGGCCGGGCGCAGAATCGCCGGGTCGAGATCATCATCCGCCCGAACACCTGATCGGGGCTCTGTCCCGTCCTGCCGGGGCCGGCGTTTCCCGCCGGCCCCTTTTTCATTGTCTCTGCCGGGAACTGGTCCTAGTTTCGGACCAATTTTCCCGGAGTCCGCGATGGCCCGCCCCCATGCCGTTCCGTAAGGTCTTGCCCGAAAAGCTGTCGGCTGCGGTCGTCCGCCAGATCGAGCAGTTGATCCTGCGCGGCGTCCTGCGCCCGGGAGAGCGCCTGCCCGCAGAGCGCGACCTGGCCGAGCGTCTGGGGGTCTCTCGCCCATCGCTGCGCGAGGCGATCGCCGAACTGTCCGAGGCGGGCCTTCTGGTCAGCCGGGCCGGATCCGGCGTCTTCGTGGCCGAGGTCCTGGGCTCTGCCTTCGCGCCCGCTCTGGTGCGGCTGTTCGCCAGCCATGACGAGGTGGCAATCGACTATACCGTCTTTCGCCGCGATATCGAGGCGCTGGCCGCCGAACGGGCGGCGCAACTGGGCTCGGACACCGATCTGCAGGTCGTCGACACCGTTTTTCGCAAGATGGAAAGCGCCCATGCCCGGCGCGACCCTTCGGACGAGGCCGACCTCGACGCGCAGTTCCACATGGCGATCATCGAGGCCAGCCACAACGTCATCATGCTGCACATGCTGCGGTCGATGTTCGACCTGCTCCGGCAAGGCGTGTTCTACAACCGCCAGATCATGTTCAGGAACCGCGTAACGCGCGAGCAACTGCTGGCCCAGCACCGTGCGATCCGCGATGCGCTGACCGCCCGCGATCCGGCAGCGGCCCGCGCGGCGGTCGAGGGGCATCTCGATTATGTCGCGCAATCCCTGACCGATCAGCAACGCGCCCTGCGCAACGAAGAAGTGGCGCGGCAGCGGCTGGATCACGAAACCGGCGACTGAGCGCCAGCGCCCGGAAACGACCGCAGAAATGACCGCAGAAACGACAGGGACCCCGGGTTGCCCCGGGGTCCCTGCCTATCCGGATCGGGCCGGCTCAGTGCAGCTTGGCGCCGACCTGTTCGATGGCCGCGTCGATCGAGGCCTTGGCCCTCTCGGCGGTCATCTGGCGCGACAGGATCTCGCCCGCGGCGGCCACGGCCACCGAGACGGCCTTTTCGCGCACCTGGCGCAATGCGGCGGCTTCGGCAGAAGCGATCTGCTCCTCGGCGGCCTGCAGCCGGCGGGCGATGCTGGACTTGAGGTCCTCCTTCGCCTTGGCGGCGGCGGCCATCGCCTCTTCCTTGGCGGTGGCGACGATGCGGTCGGATTGCTCCTGCACCTCTTTCGCCTTGCGCTCGTAAGAGGCGAGGATGGTCTTGGCCTCTTCGCGCAGGGCACGGGCCTCGTCCAGTTCCGACCGGATCGTCGTCGCGCGGGCGTCGAGCATCCCGCCCAGTTTCTTCGGCACGCCCATATAGACCAGCAGCGCCACGAAGGCGATGAAGGCGATCAGCACGACGAAGTTGGTGTTCTGCAGCGAGAAGAACGGGCCGGAGGCCGCCAGCGCCGGCGAGGCCGCCAGCGACAGCGCAAGGATGGACACGAGTTTCTTCATCGCCTTACCCCTTCAGCCGGGCGGAGACCGCCGCAGAGACCGCCGCGGGATCGACCTTGCCGCCCAGATGGGCAACCAGAGCCTCGGCCGTGTCCTTGGCAACGGCATCCACCGCCTCCAGCGCACCGGCGCGGATCTCCGCGATCTTCTTTTCCGATTCCGCCGTCTTGGCCGAGATCTCGACATCTGCCCTGGCGGTAGCGGCGTCGAGATCTTTCTGGATGTCGGCCTTGGCGGCCGCCACGATCTTGGACGCCTCGGTCCGCGCCATTGCCAGCGCGTCGTTATAGGCCTTTTCGGCGGCCTGGGCCTTCTGCTTCAGCTCTTCAGCGGCGGCAAGGTCGTTGGTGATCGTGCCCTTGCGTTCCGCCAGCACCGCGCCGATGCGCGGCAGGGCGATCCGCGACAGGATCAGGAACATCACCACCAGAGTGACCAGAAGCCAGAACACCTGGTTCGGGATCCACTCGGGGCAAAGCTGGGGCATTCCGATGGCGCCGCCATGCGCGTTGACGCATTGACCGGCCGCCTCTTCGAGAATTGGTGCCTCTTCGAGAATTGGTTCTGTAGCCATGTCAGCTCTCCGTCGGACCCATCAGTGACGGGCAGGCGCCGGGTCCCCGGCGCCTGCCCGTATTCTGCGGCCGTCCGATCAGACTGCGAACATCAGCAGCAGGGCGACGAGGAACGAGAAGATGCCCAGTGCTTCGGCAAAGGCGATGCCGACGAAGAGGTTGGCCATCTGCGAGGGGGCCGCCGACGGGTTGCGCAGCGCGCCCGCCAGGAAGTTGCCGGCAATGTGGCCCACGCCGATGCCGGCGCCGCCGAGACCGATGGTGGCCAGACCGGCACCGATGTACTTGCCGAGGAGCGCGAGTTCGCCTTCCATGAGATTTCTCCTGATGACTGGAATTGGCTGAGGTTGAAGTTCGGACCTTAGTGGTGGGCTTCGCCCACTGCGTCACGCAGGTACACGCAGGTCAGAATGGTGAAGACATAGGCCTGGACCGCGGCGACCAGAAGTTCGAGGCCGTAGATCCCGGCGATGGCGATGATCGGCACCACCGAGGCGATGCCCATGGCCCCGGCGAAACCGGCAAAGACCTTGATCACCGCGTGGCCGGCCATGAGGTTGCCGCCAAGACGAATGGAATGCGACAGCGGCCGGACGAAATACGAGATCACCTCGATCACCGCCAGAACCGGGCGCAGGACCAGCGGCGCCGACGAGACCCAGAACATCGACAGGAAGCCCAGGCCCTTGCGGTAGAAGCCGACCAGCGTGACCGTCAGGAACACCATCAGCGCCAGCACGGCCGTGACGGCGATGTGGCTGGTGACAGTAAAGCTCATCGGCAGGAGGCCGAGCATGTTCGCCAGGAAGATGAACATGAACAGCGTCATGATATAGGGGAAGAACTTCGCGCCTTCGTGGCCGGTCACGTCCTCGACCATGTTGTAGATGAAGCCGTAGAACAGCTCTGCAACCGACTGCAGGCGCGAGGGGATGATGCCGCGGTGGCGCGTGGCCAGGACGAAGATGCCGAGCAGGACGACGACCGCGATCCCCATCCACAAGGTCACGTTGGTGGGGGTGTACCAGTGCACGGGACCGTCGCCGAACAGCGGCTTGACGATGAACTGGTCCATCGGATGGATGGCAAGACCGCCCTCTGCAGCGTGTTCCTCGGTACCCGTCGCCACGTTCAGTTCCCTTCCTTGTCAGGGGCCGCCGCCCCAATCTTTGCCGTCAGTTCGCGCGCGGTGCCCAGCATCGTCCGCACCCCGGCCGCGAAGCCCACAAGCACGAAGATCGTCAGGAAGAGGGGCAGCGTGCCGAACAGCCGGTCCAGCCCGTAGCCGATGCCACACCCCAGCACGATGCCGGTGGTCAGCTCGAGCACCATCCTCCAGGCCACCTCGCCTTGCGAGAAACCTTTCGCCGGTCGGGTTCTCTCCGGCTTCGGTGCGCCCGACGCCTTCGCGAGCCGCTTTTCCAGCGCGCGCAGACGATCAGGATCGGGATCCGAAGCCATCAGCCCCCCTTCCGGCAGTCGCGAGGGTTCTATGCGGGCCGGGAACATGAGTCAACCGTTCGTGAACGATGGGGAACCTTACACAATCCATTGAAACGGCTTGCATTTCCGAAATGCGCCCTGGCCGCCCGGGTGGTTCTGCACTGGATCGCGGGCCATCGGCATATTCAACCCCGCGGTTGATCAAGCGATTGACGGCCCCGGCGGCTGCCCGGATAGTGCCGCCATGTCTGCCCCCGCGTCTGCCCCCGCGCCCGCCTCACTCGACGCCGTGTTTTCGGCCCTGGCCGATCCGACGCGGCGCGCGATCCTGTCCATGCTGCTTGAAGACGACATGGCCGTCACCGATGTCGCCGAGCCCTTCGACATGAGCCTTGCGGCGATCTCGAAACATCTTGCCGTCCTGGCGATGGCCGGGCTGATCAGCCGCGAACGCCGCGGCCGGGTGATCTGGTGCAAGCTTGAACCCGATGCGCTGCGCGCCGCCAGCGTATGGATGCAGGGGTTCGGCCAGTTCGAGCCGGTCGACCTGGACGCCTTCGAACGTTTCCTCGCCGCCGAGCTTCTTCCCGCGGCAGAGGGCGGCTGTGGGATTGCGGAACCCGCGGGCACCGGCGATGGGCATGCTGTCGCGGACGGGGTCGCCGAGGGGAAGGCGTGAAGTCCGGCCTGCCACCGGCTTGGGGCCGTGCGCGGACAGGCGGGCAGCAGGTGGCGCGGCCTGGCCTTGGCGGGAAACCCAACCCCTGGGCCAGCTTGACCGGCAGCACCGGGTTGACCATCCTTTCGGCAAAACCCGAGGTTTGCCCATGCACCGCATCGTCCCTGCCGCCCTCGCTATCCTCGTCGCCCTCTGGCCCGCGCTGGCCGGTGCCGGGGTCTCGCCGCTGTCCGCCGAAATCCGCAAGACCGGCATCGCTGCAACGCAGGCACGGCTGGCCGCCCTGCCCGCACCCGTACCGGAAGAGCTTTTCGCCCTTGCCGGGTTGCGCTTTCTTGGCGGCGTCGAAAAGGCGCTACAACTGCGCTGGGAAACCGGCGTCAGCGCCGACTGGTCGGAACTGCCGATCCTGCGCCTGCCGATCCCGGCGCGCGCCGATCCGCGTCCCTTCCGCGGCAGCGATCTGATGCAGCTTCTGACCGGCTTCGACGCGGCGATGATCGATGCGCGCTCCACGCTCGACACGCTCGGCGCGCGCGACTTTGCGCTGGAGATCGACCTGGGCGATCTCTGGTTCGACATCGACGCGAACGGCATCCCGGGCCCCGGCGAAAGCCTGGCCGAGGTTGCGGGGACCGCGCTCGGCGCCGGCGGCGGCGGCACACCGGGCGGGCCCCTGGTGCGCTTCGACAGCGCCGATGCGGCCTGGCTGTCGGCCTATACCCATCTCTTGCAGGGCGTCACCTCGGCCGCCCGCGCCTATTCCCCTTATGCCGCAGTCGACCGCATGCTCGATGCGACTGCCGCGATGCAGGAGCTGCAGGCCGGGCACCCACCCAATACCGCCTGGGACATGCTGTTCGGCCGCCAGGTCGATCGCGTGGCGATCATCCTGACCGCGCTGGCGCAAAAGCCCGACCCGGCGCTTGCGCGCCAGGCGCACGGGCATTTCCTGGCAATGATCGCCGAAAACCGGCGGTTCTGGACCCTGGTCGCCGCCGAGACCGACAATGCGCAGGAATGGGTGCCGAACGATGCGCAGACCTCGGCGCTCGGGCTGCGGATGCCACCCGGGACGGGCACCCGCTGGCTGGCCGTGCTGGGCGAGGCCGAGCAACTGCTGAACGGCGAAGTGCTGGCGCCGCACTGGCGCATGGGGTCGGGAGCGGGGATCGACGTGAAGGCGCTGTTCGAAGATCCGCCCGCCATCGATCCTGTTGCCATGATTCAGGGCGAGGGTCTTCTGCCCTATGCCCGAAAGGGGTCGGTGATGTCGCTGGACGCCTGGGCCGACTTTTCCCGGCTCGTCGAGGGGGATGCGTTGCTTTACGCGGCCTTCCTGAACTGAGGTCGCGGGCTGCGAATCATGTTACCGCTCGCATCGGCCCTGCCGCCGCGCGGCCAGTGATCACACGATTCAGGGCTGTGATCACAGTCAGAAATTCTGTGATCACAAAATGCGCGAAATTGCGCGGTGGGGTCGGGTTCGCTTGAATTGCATTTGTCGCCTGCGGTCATCCATGCGAGAACGCTTGCAAATTCATCACCGATACGGGACGGGCCCCATGAACATCCATGAATACCAGGCCAAGGCACTCCTCCGCTCCTACGGGGTGCCGGTGTCGGACGGCCGTGTCGTCCTGCGGGCGGAAGAGGCCAAGTCGGCGGCGGGCGAACTCGACGGGCCGCTCTGGGTCGTGAAGTCGCAGATCCACGCCGGCGGGCGCGGCAAGGGCAAGTTCGTTGAGGCCGAGGCGGGCGAGAAGGGCGGCGTGCGTCTGGCCCGCAGCGTCGAAGAGGCCGCCGAATTCACCCGCCAGATGCTCGGCCGCACGCTTGTCACCGTGCAGACCGGCCCGGCGGGCAAGCAGGTGAACCGCATCTACATCGAGGACGGCACCGACATCGAGCGCGAGCTTTACCTTGCGCTTCTGATCGACAGGAAGACCAGCCGCATCTCGATCGTCGCCTCGACCGAAGGCGGCATGGACATCGAGGCCGTGGCGCATGAGACGCCCGAGAAGATCCTGACGATCACCATCGACCCGGCGACCGGCCTGCAGGATTTTCACGGCCGCCGCGTGGCCTTTGCACTGGGCCTGACCGGCAACCAGGTCAAGCAATGCGTCCAGATCGTGAAAAAGCTCTACCGGCTGTTCCTCGACAAGGACATGGACATGCTGGAGATCAATCCGCTTGTGGTGACGAAGGACGGCCAGCTCAAGCTTCTCGATGCCAAGATGGGCTTTGACGGCAATGCGCTGTACCGCCACCCCGATATCGCCGCGCTGCGCGACGAGACCGAGGAGGACCCCAAGGAACTGGCCGCCTCGAAGTTCGACCTGAACTATATCGCACTCGATGGCGACATCGGCTGCATGGTGAACGGCGCGGGCCTTGCCATGGCGACGATGGACATCATCAAGCTCTACGGCGCGGAACCGGCGAACTTTCTTGACGTGGGCGGCGGTGCCACGAAGGAAAAGGTGACGGAAGCCTTCAAGATCATCACCTCGGACCCGCAGGTACAGGGCATCCTCGTCAACATCTTCGGCGGCATCATGCGCTGCGACATCATCGCCGAGGGCATTGTGGCGGCGGTCAAGGAAGTCGGCCTGAAGGTTCCGCTGGTGGTGCGGCTTGAAGGCACCAATGTCGAGCTGGGCAAGAAGATCATCAACGAAAGCGGCCTGAACGTGATTGCCGCCGATGATCTGAAAGACGGCGCCGAGAAGATCGTCAAGGCGGTAAAGGGGTAGATCGTGCCCCGCCTGGATCACATCGCCGCCCGGAACCGGCAGGGGCGCCAACATCGGATCCTGCGGCTTTCGGATGATCCGGTTCGGGGGATGGGGATGGGCCTTGATGCCGCCGCCGCAGAAACCGACACGCGCCGTGATGCACAAAGACACGGGATGCCTTAGAATTAACCAGTTTTGTCGCCGCAAGAAAGGGAACCACTTCATGCGCATGACACTCGCTGCCGCCGGCCTTGCCCTTGCCACTGCCCTGTCGGGCTGTGGTGTCTATGGCAATAGCGGGCCGGATAACCTGGACCAGTACTATCCCAACTGCCAAGAGCAGGCGGCGATGGCGCAGAACGGCCGGATGGACGGGCGCGAGATCACGATCACCTGCCCCGGCTCGTAAGGGGCCAGGTGAGCCGGACGACACCCTGCGGCAAGGCCCCGCCTTGCCGCGCAAGAATGATTTTTCTGCAAGGAGGCCCGGATGGCCGTTCTCGTCGACAAGCACACCAAGGTCATCTGTCAGGGCATCACCGGCTCGCAGGGGACGTTCCACACCGAACAGGCCATCGCCTATGGCACGCAGATGGTGGGCGGCGTGACGCCGGGAAAGGGCGGCACCACCCACCTTGGCCTGCCGGTCTTCGATTCGGTGCATGAGGCCGTGGCAAGGACCGGCGCCGACGCAACGGTGATCTACGTGCCGCCGCCCTTTGCCGCCGATTCCATCCTGGAAGCCATCGACGCCGAAATCCCGCTGATCGTCGCCATCACCGAAGGCATTCCGGTGCTGGACATGATGATGGTCAAGCGCGCGCTGATCAATTCGAAGTCGCGGCTGATCGGACCGAACTGCCCCGGCGTGATGACGCCCGGCGCCTGCAAGATCGGCATCATGCCCGGCAACATCTTCCGGCGCGGCTCGGTCGGGGTTGTCTCGCGCTCGGGCACGCTTACCTATGAGGCTGTGAAACAGACAACCGACGTGGGCCTGGGCCAGTCTTCGGCCGTGGGCATCGGCGGCGACCCGATCAAGGGCACCGAACATATCGACGTGCTCGAGATGTTCCTGGCCGATCCGGAAACCACCTCGATCATCATGATCGGCGAGATCGGCGGCAGTGCCGAAGAGGATGCCGCGCAGTTTCTGGCCGACGAGAAGAAGAAGGGCCGCTGGAAGCCCACCGCCGGCTTCATCGCCGGCCGCACCGCCCCCCCCGGCCGCCGCATGGGCCATGCCGGCGCCATCGTCGCGGGCGGCAAGGGCGATGCGGGCAGCAAGATCGAAGCGATGAAATCCGCCGGCATCGTGGTGGCCGACAGCCCGGCCAGCCTGGGCGAGGCGGTGTTGAAGGCGATCAAGGGCTGAACATGGGACCGGCCGCGGCAGTCAGGACTGAACTCCTCCGCTCCTTCGACCTGAAGGGACGGACGACGCGCGCGGCTTATCTCTGGTTCCTGTCGACCAGCATCCTGGCATTGGCGGCAGGCATCTGGGCTTGTCACGCGCTTCTGCCCGACGATCAGGTCATCAGGGGTGTTTGTGCAGTGATCGCACTGTTCTACCTGCCGGTAACGGCGGCCGGAGTGCGGCGCCTGCACGATGTGGGGGCCAGCGGCCTGCTGATGCTGGAACCGCTCAAGCCCGGCCTGGGCCTTGGCACCGCCCTGTGGCTTCTGTGGTTGCTTGCAACGGGAACACTGGTCGGAACGACCTCCGTGATACTCGCAACGTTGTTCTTCCCCGCCGTCGTTGTCGCCCTGCTTGGCATCGCCGGTCTGATTGCCCTCATCGCCACGTTGATCGCCTTTTCTCACACCATGGGGCTGCTGCTTCTGCCGTCGCTGCCCGAAACAAAGTCCTAAGGCCCCCTCCCGTCCGAGGTAATCCAATGACCGATCAATCCCCGACCGCCGCCTTCGCCGCCTCGTCCTTCCTGGACGGGGCCAATGCCGATTACGTCGACCAGCTTCAGGCCCGCTATGCCGCCGACCCCAACAGTGTGGATGCCGGCTGGGCCGAGTTCTTCCGCGCGCTTGGCGACAGCGAGATCGACGCCAAGCGCGCCGCCGAAGGCCCGTCCTGGGCGCGCGCCGACTGGCCGCCGCAACCTTCGGACGACCTGACCGCGGCGCTGACCGGGGAATGGCCGGCACCGCCCGCGAAGGAGATGAAGGCCGCGATGCAGAAGGTGGCCGGCAAGGCCGCCGAGCAGGGTGTCAACCTGACCGAGGCGCAGCTGCAGCGCGCCGTGATCGACAGCATCCGCGCGCTGATGATCATCCGCGCCTATCGCATCCGCGGCCACCTGATCGCCGACCTGGACCCGCTCGGGATGCGCGAGACGACGCCGCATCCCGAACTGGATCCCGTCTCCTACGGCTTCACCGAGGCCGACATGGACCGGCCGATCTTCATCGACAATGTGCTGGGCCTGACCCATGCCTCGATGCGCCAGATCCTCGACATCCTGAAGCGCACCTATTGCGGCACCTTTGCGCTGCAATACATGCATATCTCCGACCCCGAGCAATCCGCCTGGCTGAAAGAGCGGATCGAAGGCTATGGCAAGGAAATCGCCTTCACGCGCGAGGGGCGCCGCGCCATCCTGAACAAGCTGGTCGAGGCCGAGGGCTACGAGAAATTCCTGCATGTCAAGTACATGGGCACCAAGCGCTTCGGCCTTGACGGCGGCGAAGCGCTGATCCCGGCCATGGAACAGATCATCAAGCGCGGCGGCACCCTTGGCGTGAAGGAAATCGCCATCGGCATGCCCCACCGCGGGCGGCTGAACGTTCTGGCCAATGTGCTGCAGAAACCGTTCAAGGCGATCTTCAACGAATTCCAGGGCGGCAGCTACAAGCCCGAGGACGTCGACGGCTCGGGCGATGTGAAATATCACCTCGGCGCCTCGTCCGACCGCGAATTCGACGGCAACAAGGTGCATATCAGCCTGACCGCGAACCCCAGCCACCTGGAGGCGGTGAATCCGGTCGTCCTCGGCAAGGTCCGCGCCAAGCAGGATCAGTTCGGCGACCAGCCTGACGAGCGGATCACCGTCCTGCCGATCCTGCTGCATGGCGATGCTGCATTTGCCGGCCAGGGCATCGTGGCGGAATGCCTGCAGCTTTCGGGCATCAAGGGCCACCGCACCGGCGGCACGATCCATATCATCGTGAACAACCAGATCGGCTTTACCACGGCGCCGCATTTCAGCCGCACCTCGCCCTATCCGACCGATATCGCGCTGATGGTCGAGGCGCCGATCTTCCACGTCAACGGCGACGACCCCGAAGCCGTGGTCCATGCCGCCCGCGTGGCAACCGAATTCCGGCAAAAATTCCACAAGGACGTGGTGATCGACATCTTCTGCTACCGCCGCTTCGGTCACAACGAAGGCGACGAGCCGATGTTCACCAACCCGATGATGTACAACCACATCCGCAAGCAGAAGACGACGCTTCAGCTTTACACCGAACGGCTGGTGAAGGACGGGCTGATCCCCGAAGGCGAGATCGACGACATGAAGGCGGCCTTCCAGGCCCGCCTGAATGAGGAATACGAGGCCGGCAAGACCTTCAAGCCGAACAAGGCCGATTGGCTGGACGGCCGCTGGAAGAACATGCAGACCAAGGATCTCAACAACTACCAGCGCGGCGATACGGCGATCAAGCCCGAGACGCTGGCCGAGATCGGTGGCGCGCTGACCCGCTATCCCGAAGGCTTCGAAGTCCACAAGACCGTGGCGCGCCTGCTGGAAACCAAGAAGAAGATGTTCGAGACCGGCACCGGCTTCGATTGGGCCACGGCAGAGGCGCTGGCCTTCGGCTCGCTGCTGACCGAAGGCCATCCCGTCCGCCTGGCCGGTCAGGACAGCACGCGCGGCACCTTCAGCCAGCGCCATTCCGCCTTTGTCGACCAGTCGACCGAAGAGCGCTACTATCCGCTGAACCACATCCGCGCCGGTCAGGCCCGGTATGAGGTCATCGACTCGATGCTGTCGGAATATGCCGTCCTCGGCTTCGAATACGGCTACTCGCTGGCCGAACCGAACGCGCTGACCCTGTGGGAGGCGCAGTTCGGCGATTTCGCCAATGGCGCGCAGATCATGTTCGACCAGTTCATCAATTCGGGCGAATCGAAATGGCTGCGGATGTCGGGCCTGGTGCTGCTGCTGCCGCATGGCTTTGAGGGTCAGGGCCCCGAGCATTCCTCGGCACGGCTGGAGCGCTACCTGCAGCTTTCGGCCGAGGACAACTGGATCGTCGCAAACTGCTCGACCCCGGCGAACTACTTCCACATCCTGCGCCGGCAACTGCACCGCGGCTATCGCAAGCCGCTGATCCTGATGACGCCCAAGTCCCTGCTGCGTCATCCGGCCTGCGTCAGCGCGGCGGCCGATTTCACCACCGGCTCGACCTTCCACCGCGTGTTGTGGGACGATGCCCAGAAGGGCCAGTCCACGACGGTGCTGCGGTCCGACGACCAGATCCGCCGCGTGGTGCTCTGTTCGGGCAAGGTCTATTTCGACCTTCTCGCCGAACGCGATGCCCGCGGGATCGACGATATCTATCTTCTGCGGCTGGAACAGATCTATCCGGTTCCCGGCCAGGCACTGACCGCCGAACTCGCCCGTTTCCCCGGGGCCGATTTCATCTGGTGCCAGGAGGAGCCGAAGAACCAGGGCGCCTGGAGTTTCATCGAACCCGAACTCGAGGTCCTGCTGTCGAAGATCCGCGGCACCGACACCCGCGCGAAATATGCCGGCCGGGCTGCCGCCGCCGCACCGGCGACGGGCCTTGCCTCCCGCCACAAAGCCGAACAAACCGCGCTGGTCGACGCCGCGCTGACCATCGCCTGAAGGAGAGAATGATGACCGACGTCATGGTGCCCGCCCTGGGCGAAAGCGTCAGCGAAGCGACCGTTTCGACCTGGTTCAAGAAGGTCGGCGATGCGGTGAAACAGGACGAAATGCTATGCGAGCTGGAAACCGACAAGGTTTCCGTCGAGGTCCCGTCGCCGGTGGCGGGCGTGCTGGCTGAAATCCTCGCCCCCGAAGGCGCGACGGTCGCCGCCAATGCGCGCCTTGCCATCGTGACGGAAGGCGCAGCCAAGCCCGCCCCGGCGGCCCGGGCCGAGGC
>JACSRN010000132.1 GCA_014879735.1 Paracoccaceae bacterium | reverse complement strand
CTCCTGGTACGACAACGAATGGGGCTTCTCAAACCGGATGTCCGATACCGCCGTCGCAATGGGAAAACTCATCTGATCCGAAAACGGCAATTGCTTGAAAAGGCTATATGAATGGCACTGATCACCCTTCGCCAGCTTCTCGACCATGCGGCAGAGCACGGCTATGGCGTCCCCGCTTTCAACATCAACAACATGGAACAGGGCCTTGCGATCATGGAGGCGGCCCGCGCCTGCGATGCGCCGGTCATCCTTCAGGCCAGCCGCGGCGCCCGCAACTATGCCAACGACATCATGCTGGCAAAGATGATCGAGGCGCTGGCCCAGATCTATCCGCAGATCCCGCTCTGCATGCATCAGGATCACGGCAATGACGAGGCGACCTGCCTCTCGGCGATCCGGCACGGCTTCACCAGCGTGATGATGGACGGCAGCCTTGAGGCCGATGCCAGGACACCGGCGGGCTATGGCTACAACCTCGCGATCACCGCGCGCGTTGCAGAGATGGCGCATTGGGTTGGTGCCTCGGTCGAGGGCGAACTGGGCGTGCTGGGCAGTCTGGAAACCGGGCAGGGCGAGGCCGAGGACGGCCATGGCGCCGAAGGCGCGCTGGATCACAGCCAGTTGCTGACCGATCCGGAGCAGGCGGTGGATTTTGTGGCCCGAACCGGGGTCGACGCATTGGCCATCGCCTGCGGCACCTCGCATGGTGCCTACAAGTTCAGCCGCAAGCCCACTGGCGACATCCTTGCAATGGATGTGATCGAGGCAATCCACAAGAAGCTGCCGGGCACCCATCTGGTGATGCATGGCTCGTCCTCGGTGCCCCAGGATCTGCAGGACATCATCAACGAGTTCGGCGGCGAGATGCCGCAGACCTTTGGCGTTCCGGTGGAAGAGATTGTCCGCGGCATTCGGCACGGTGTGCGCAAGGTGAATATCGACACCGATTGCCGCATGGCGATGACGGGACAGTTCCGCAAGATCGCGACGACGAAACCAAGGGAGTTCGACCCGCGGAAATTCCTGCAGCCGGCCATGGACGCGATGCGCGATCTGTGCAAGGCACGGTTCGAGGCCTTCGGCACGGCCGGGAATGCTTCGAAGATCAGGGTTGTCCCGATGGATGAGATGGCCAGGCGCTACAGGTCCGGCGCCCTTTGACAGGAGAGGTCCATGACCTTTGACCGCAAGATCAGGATCGCCCCGTCGATCCTTTCCGCCGATTTCGCCGATTTCGGCCGCGAGATTCAGGCGATCGAGGCCGAGGGGGCCGATTGGGTGCATGTCGATGTGATGGATGGCCATTTCGTGCCGAACATCACCTTCGGCCCGCCCGCGGTGGCGGCCTTCCGCCGGCATGTCAAGACCATCATGGACGTGCACGTCATGATCGCGCCCGTCGATCCCTTCATCGACGCCTTCGCAAAGGCGGGGGCCGACATCCTGACCGCCCATGTCGAGGCCGGGCCACATATCCACCGCACGCTGCAGGCCATCCGCGCCGCCGGAATGAAGGCGGGCGTGGCGCTGAACCCCGGAACGCCGGCCGAGGCGGTGGCGCATGTGCTGGATCTGGCCGATCTGGTCTGCGTCATGACGGTGAACCCGGGGTTCGGCGGGCAGAAATTCATCGACATGACCGACAAGATGCGCCGGCTGCGCCAGATGATCGGCGACCGTCCGGTACATATTCAGGTCGATGGTGGGGTCGACCCCGAAACGGCACCTCTGGTCGTGGCCGCCGGGGCGGATGTGCTGGTGGCGGGCTCGGCCGTGTTCCGCGGCGGTTCGGTTGCCAATCCGGCGCCCTATGGCCAGAACATCCGCGCCATCCGTGCCGCTGCCGAAGCGGCGGCCGGGTAATTGCGCCGATCCCGCCGGAGACATCGATGGCCCTATCCCCTCCCGTCTGCGATTTCGGCTGGCAGGCCAGCGATTTCACGCTGACCGGCACCGACGGCCGGCGCTACCGTCTGGCCGATGTGGCCGGGCCGAAGGGCATGCTGGTGATGTTCATCTGCAATCATTGCCCCTATGTCCTGGCGGTGCTGGATCGCATCCTGCGCGATGCCAGCGCCCTGCAGGCCCTGGGTATCGGCGTTGCCGCGATCTCGTCGAACGATGCGCAGGCCTATCCGGCCGACAGCTTTCCCGAGATGCAGAGACTGGCGGTGGCGCGGGGGTTTTCCTTTCCCTATCTCTTCGATGAGACGCAGGAGGTTGCCCGCGCCTGGGGGGCTGCCTGCACGCCGGACTTTTTCGGGTTCAATGCGGCGGCAGGCCTGCAGTATCGCGGTCGGCTGGATGCATCCGGCCGGATGCCGGCGCCACCGGATGCCCGGCGCGAGCTGTTCGATGCGATGTGCCAGGTGGCCGAAACCGGGATGGGACCCGCGCATCAGGTGGCCTCGATGGGATGTTCGATCAAATGGCGAGGAGCAGAGGCATGACGGGTGCCATCGTTTTCGATCTTGATGGCACGCTGATCGACAGCGCCCCCGATATCCATGTGGCGCTGAACCGGGTGCTGGCGGCCGAAGATGCGGCGCCGGCGACGCTGGCCGAGACGATCCGCTTCATCGGGCATGGCATTCCCAGCCTGGTGCAGCAGGCTCGTCTTTCCCGCGGACTGGACGCCGCGCGCCAGGCGCCGATGGCTGCGGCGATGTTTGCCTTCTATCAGGCGGCCCCCGCCGATCTGAGCCGACCCTATCCCGGTGTCGTCGGGCTGCTGGAGCATCTGGCCGAAAAAGGCCATCCGGTCGGAATCTGCACCAACAAGGCGCTGGCGCCGACGCTGGAGATTCTGGAGGCGCTGGACCTGCGGCGCCATTTCGCCACGGTGATCGGCGGCGACAGCCTGGCGGTGAAAAAGCCCGATCCGGCGCCCCTGCGCGCGGCCTTCGCGGCATTGGGTGGCGCGGCGCAGCTTTATGTCGGCGACAGCGAGGTCGATGCCGAAACCGCCCGCGTGACGGGGGTGCCCTTCGCGCTGTTCACCAGGGGCTACCGGAAATCCGCGGTCGAGGATCTGCCCCATCGCTTTGCCTTCGACCATTTCGATGGGCTGAAGGCCTGGATCGGCTGAGCGGGCGGTTTTTGGCCCGCCCGCCCGGCATCCGTTCAGAACAGCTTTTCCCAGATCAGCTGTTGGTTTCCGCCCAGCTTGGAATAGCTCAAGGCACCCAGGCTGCCGACGGTCTTCCTTGCCTTGTCGGCATGGGTCATGCCGGGCAATTGCAGATAGGCCGTGACCCAGGCGAGATGAAAGCCCTCGATCTGGTCGCTGCCGTCGAAGAAGGTCTGCGTCTGGCCGGTGATTGCCTGGGTGGCCCGGCCCTGATCCTGCAGATCGTCAAGCGCAAAGCCGACCGCGCGATCCAGCGCATTGTTGCAGACCCCGGCCAGCGGCGTTCCCGCCTGGTCCAGCAGGGCGGCCGTCACCACCAGCGGGGCGATGGCATGCAATTGGTATTGCAGCGCGCGTTTGCCGCGCCGCATTTCCTGTGGCAGGCTGCCATCCTTGTCGGCGGTACACAGCACGTAAGAGGCCGAGGCGCCGGCCCAGAAGGCAAAGCGCATCGCGTTCGGCCCCTTGGTATCGGCGGCGCGCGCGGCGGCACCAAGCGCGGCCCAGGCGCGCAGGTTGCCCTGCCGGGCGCCATCCGGGGCCTCGGTTTCCCAGAAATCAACCTGATCGGCGATGCGGCGGTCCAGCCAGCCGCGTACCATATCCAGCTTGTCGGCATCGCGCGCGATCGGCGCAACCTGCAGGAAGATCAGCGAAAGTCCGGCAAAGCGCGAGCCGATCGTCAGCTCTGCCGTGCCGCCGCCCAGTTCGGAAAGCGCATCTGCATCGGCCCAGATGGCCATCTGTTCGATCACGCAATCGGCCGCCGCCGGATCGTTCCGGTCTGCCGCCTCGTTCGCGGCATCGGTCAGGTCGCGCAGGAAATCCTCGACCGGACGCAGGGCATCTTCGGCCGCGGCCGCGGCCTCGCCGTCAAGCTCGGATCGGGAGGCATCGCCCTCGGCATAGCGGCTGGCGAAATCCAGCGACACCACAGGTTCGGGCGGCAGCGCGCATTCGGCGCGGGCCCCCGCCGCCGCAAGGGTTATGGTCAGGGCGCAGGCCACCGCGGCGGCCACAGCATATGGGCGAGTCATCGTCACTCTCCAGCTATAGGTTGCCCCGGAGAGAGGTACAGGACGCAGGCAAGAGGGGCAAGGCCAACGCCGGATGCCATTGGTCACTAAGGTGCGAGGCGCAGCAGACGCGCCATTTCGGCTGCGGTCTTGTCGCCGCCGCGCGCTGCCTTGTCGTACCAGCCGATTGCGGCCTGCTTGTCGGCTGTCGCGCCAAGACCCTGGGTCAGCGCATCGGCCAGCGCCTTCATCGCCGCCACATTTCCGCTTTCGGCCGATTTGGTCAGCCAGCGCACGGATTCCGTCAGGTCGGCGCCGCCGCGTGCGGTATTGCGCAGAAGGAAAGCCAGATCGAACTGTGCCTGCCCGTTGCCGGCCTCGGCCGCGCGGCGCAGAAGCGGGCGCAGATCTACCGCGTCATCGACAGCGGCGCGTACCTCTGCCGGCGCAGAGCGGTAGTTTTCCATGGCAAAGTCTTCATCCGCCTTGTTGCCCGACTGCAGCAGGGCCACCAGCATGTCGGCGGCTTTCTTCGGATCGTATCCGGCACGGTCGGCATCTGCCGCGAGCAGATACAGGCTGCGCCGCGAGGCCAGGTCGCCCTCGGCGGCGGTGCGGGCCAGGACGTCGGCCGGCCCGGGCATCGGGCCGGTGCCGTAGAGATCCATCTGCCGGTTGGTCAGCGCCAGGCGGGACAGCGAATGCCCGCCCTCGATCACCAGCCCGGCCATGCGCCAGTGCAGCGTCTGCGCCGGATCCTGCAGGAGGGCATTGGCGTCCCCCAGTTCCTCGATGTCCTTGGAGCCGCAGACCATCAGCGATACCGCGCGCTCGATATAGTCGCGCGCGATGCCGGGGTTCACATGCGGGATCGCGAACATCAGCGCCAGGAAATCGCCGCGATCCTCGATGATCTGGGCGAACTGGGCATAGACCTCGGCCTCGCTGCGCGGCGGAATCGACAGGCTTTCCGCCGCCCGCTTGTCCGAGACCAGCCGTGCCAGCAGCCGGATCGCACCGCCTTCGCCGCGGTTGCCGGCCTGGGTCAGCAGGGCGACGATCTCGTCGGCCACCTTGGGGTCGCGGCCGTAATGCTCGACCAGCGCAACAGACAGGTCAAGCGCCGTGGTCACGCCATTGTTCAGATAGACCCGGCGGAACAGCGAGACGGCGCGGTCGCGCTCTGCCGGATTGGTGGCAAGGCCGAACTCGAGGATGGCGAAAAGCTCCAGCGCCTTGTTCGACGGTTCGATCCGGCTGACCCAGATCCGTCGGGCCATATCGCCCATGGCCGGGTCGGCCTGCACCCGTTCCAGCATCTGCGACAGGCCCTGTACCTCGCCCCAAAGGGCATGGGTCTGGATTTTCGCCAGCGCCTCGGGGTCGCGGAACGGATCGAGGACCAGAAGGTCGCCCGGTGTGATCTCAAGCGGATCGAAGCCGGTCGCCCGGTAGGCCGCGGCCCAGAGTTCGGCCTCTGGCAGGCGCGGCGCATCGGGAATCTGGCAGCGATAAAGCCCGTCCAGGCCGTTCATCGCCGCGGCATCGCCGTGCCGTGTTGCGGCCTCGGACAGCAGGCTGGCCGCGCGCGAGACGCGGGCCGGGTCGGTGCGATAGCGCAGCTGAATCGATGCCAGAAGCCGCATCGCCTCGGGGTCGCCGCGCCGGGCGCCTTCCTCCAGATAGGCGACAATCTCGGGTTCGCCCGCCCAGCGCCCCTTGCGGACCTGCACCTCGACGGCCAGTCGGGTGAAGACGAAGCCGGGGGCGGTGTCGAACTCGGCCACCTTGCGAAGGTAGTCGAGATAGGGCCCGCTTTCGTCGGCTTCCATCGCGTCGGGATTGGCCTCCAGCTGCATCATGCCGCCGACCGACGGGCGCAGTATCACGCCCACGCCGTGATCGGCCTCGGGCGGGCCGAGCAGGCGGTCGCGCACCTCGGGCGGAACCTCCTTGGACGATTCCAGAAGCGAGGCTTCCTCGGCATTCGGGCGAAAGCCGCGCTGCATCGCCAGGTTCAGATAGCGAAGCATCGTGGCGGCATCGGGATGCGTAACCGCCCGGGAAAGATGCCCCTCGGCGACCTTCCAGGCGGCCTCTGCCCCGCCAAGATCGGCCGAGAAGCGATACCAGGCATAGGCGATATCGGGATTGCGCGCGACGATATCGCCGGCCAGATAGGCATCGCCGATCCGTTCCGCCCGACGGCAGATGCCTTCGTTCATGGGGCCGAGCAGGCCGCCGAAGGCAAGCGTGACGGTCAGGTCGAGCGGGGCATCCCAGTCGGGCATCGGCGTGCCCTGCACTTCCATCCGCGCGATGGTCAGCAAGGCATCGACATTGCCGCCATAGGCCGCATCGCGGATCAGCTGCTGGGCATAGACCACGTCGGGATCAACGCCGATTCCGTTCATGTAATACTGCGACAGCGTGGCTTTCTGGCCGCCGGTCAGCGCGTCATGCGCCGCGCGCAGGCCGGGGATCAACTCGCTGTCGCGAAGGGCGTCGACACGACCGGCATCGACGTAGAGCGCGATCCGCGCAAGATCGGCACTGGCCTTGTCGAAGGTGGGGTCGAGGGTCTCCTGCCACTCGATCAGCGTCATGATGAAGTCGAACCAGCGATCCGCGTCTTCGGCCGAAAGGTTGCGGATGTCGCGGCGCAGGTAGAGGAGATAGAGATCGCGCCGGGGATCGTAATCCTCGTCGGCGGTCTTATCGACAGCCTTCTCGGCCGGGGGGGCGTTGCAGATGTCCTGCGGAACCACCTCGGGCGGGGCAAAGGCAAAGTTCAACGGTTCGGCTGCCGCCGCCAGCGGCGACAGGAACAGCGCCAGGACGGCCGGACGAAGAAGGCGTGCGCGCATCACGGGGCTCCGCTCGGGGTAGGTTCGGGACAGGCGGCCACCCGCGCCGAGGGGCCGAAGGCGCCGGCCATGTGAATGTCGACGGTCGCGGCGCCATCGGGCCACAGGCCATCGGCCGGAACGTAGAAGCGGCCGGTCGCGATCTGCGCGGGATCGCGGGTGATCCAGCGGCTGCGCACGGTGCCGTCGCGGCCGCGGAAGTCGAAGCGCATCTCCAGCGAGGGTGTGCCGCCGGTATCCACCATCAGCATGCCGGGGCGAACGGGATCCAGCCCCGAGATATCGGCGATCAGCGTCTGGCCGTCAGTGCCCTGGCCGATGGGCAGATCCTGCCGGCAGTCGGGGCCGGCGGCGGCGATCAGTTCGCGCATCGGCTGGTCGCCGCGCGCGGCAAGGCTTTCATAGATCGGATTGACCCAGATCAGCACGGCGGGACGCTGCTCACGGAAGGCCTGCGAGGTCATGTAGGACGAGATAGCCGCGAAGCCGTTCCCTCCCGGCACGCTGTATTCCAGGACGTCGAGGCCGGTGGAATCGGACAGGAAGCCGGCAAGGTTGCTGGCCGTGCCGCCGGTGTCTTCATGGCTGAGAAGCGCGATGCGCGGCGCGGTTGCGGTGCCCATCAGGCCGCCCGATCCGCCGGAGGCGCCGCCGAGGCGGGTGGTCGCATAGGTTTCGGTGGAGACGGGGGGCAGCGGCGCCAGGCAGTGCCGCTGCAGAAAAGTGCGCATGTCCGAGGGCAGGTTGACGGGACCTGCCGAGCGCGTCTCGAACTTGCCGCGCGGCAGTTCGGCCACGCCTGCCAGGTCCTTCAGCGTTGTGGCGATGGCGCCGGCCAGCCGCGCGCCGCCGGCCGATGTCAGCCGCGGATCGGCGCCGAAGAAGGAGGGAGTCTTGTCCGGGCCGCCCACCAGCACGCTGCGGGCATTGGCGGTGGCTATGCCGCGTTCGGACAGGCGGGTCAGGATGTCATCGTAAAGCGAGGCCGCAAGGGCCGGGTCGAAACCCAGGTCGAAGGCGGTGGCCGGCAGTGCATGGGGCATGGCCAGCCCGCGCGTGGGCAGGGGAACATAGACGAAGGTCGTGCCGCCCTCGGCCAGCGCCTGCGACAGGCTGGCCATCTGCAGCACCGTTTCATCGCTGAAGGCCGGATCCATGGCGAGATCGGGCAGCAGGCGGAAGAAGATGCCGTCTGCCCCTTCGACCGCCGCCATGCGGTTGCGCGCGTCGAGATCGGAACAGCCAAAGGCGGATTCCGCGGCAGCGGGCAACGCCGGGCCAAGCGCGGCGCCCGCGCCCAGTGCCAGGGCCGCGGCCAGCGGACGAAGAACGGCAATCACAACTGCACCTCCGGCGCGGCCTTTGCGGCCAGGGTGTCGGCCCATGCACCTGTTGCCAGCCGGGCAAGCAATGCGCCGGCGGCCGCCGCGATTCCGGGCACGGTGCTGGTCGCGGCGCGTTCGAGATAGTGGCGGATCTCGTCGGCCGAGGCGACCCGCACATCCGGATTGCGCATCAGGTTCATCGCCATCAGCAACTCCATCCGGCCATCACCGATCTCCTGCATCTCGGCATCCAGCAGCTTGCGCGTCTTGTCCGACATCTCGCCGAACAGCCGGCCTTTGCCGTTCAGCATCATCACCGCCTGCAGCGCAAGCGAGTTTCCTGCCCAGGCATGAGGATAAATCATCGCCATATAGGTTTTCACCCGCTCCGGCGGCTCGGTCGCGGGATCAAGCCGCATCATGGCGGCCACGGTTTCGGGCAGGGTCCAGATCCGGCCCGTCGCCACCGCGATACTGCCGAAAAAGGCGATGTCGCTGTCGCTGCCGCCATTGTCGACAAGATGGCGCACATAGCGCTGCGCCGCGAGCCCGTCATGGAATTCGGCCAGCGCACGCAGGCCCTGGGGCGAAATCTCTTCGCCGGCCAGCATCGTCTTGCGCAGGTTGCGCAATTCCTGCGTTGGCAGCTTGCGGGTGCTGGTCAGGCCGGATTCGACCTTGACGCTGATCTGGCGCCGTGCGGGATCGGGCTCGAACGGCAGGGTCAGCAACGGATCGTCGGACGGCAGAGTTGCCGCCGGCGGTTCGGCGGTCTGTGCGGCGGCAGGGCCAGACGAGAGACAAATCGCAAGGGCCATGACCAGAAGGCCATGGACCAGCGGGGCGGAACCGGGGTTGCGGATCATCGGCTACACTCCACGGCGGTGATATCGGTTGAGGCGCCGGACGTGGCGCCGGTTTCCAGCACGACCTGCTCCTCGCCACGCAGTTCGATGGCAAGGCGGGTGTCGATGGCGGTCAGGTCGCCGCTGACGAATTGCAGATACTGGCGGCTGAGGTCGTTGCCCTGAAAGATCAGGGTGCCCCCCTGGGCCGAGGCAAGGCCTGCGTTGTTGAAGGCGATGATGTTGTCGGTCAGATGCGTGGTCTGCCCCGCCCGCTGGTTCGAGACCCAGAGCGCCACGCTGTCGTTCGACAGAAGGCTGTTCGCCTCGATCCGCCCGCCGGGTGCATTGCGCAGCTCGATTCCCTTCTGCGAATTGGCGATGACGAGGTTGCCTTCGACCAGTGCGCATTCGCTTGCCTGCACCGTGATGCCGCCGCCCGTGCGGTGCCAGACCACATTGCCGGTCACGAGGGCATCGTGGCTTTGGTCGCGGACAACGATGCCGGCGCGCTCGCCGCCAAGAACGACATTGCCCGCGATCGTCCCCCCGGCCGAGCCACGCTCGACCCGGATCGCATTCGTGGACATCTTGCCGGTAAAGATGTTGCCGGTGACACGAACGCCCTTGGCGCCCGAGACGATCAGCGCGGCACTGCGGGCATCGCGAAAGCGGTTGTCGGAAAGGCGCGCGCCGGCATCGCCCTGGATGGCGACAGACAGCACATCCTCAAAGAGGCTGCCGTCGATCACAGAGGGGCGGTCGGCGGGGCGCAACAGGTTGCGCACCACCGAAACGCCCGAAAACTTCAGCGTGGCGCCAAAACCCAGCGACTGGAAGGTGGCGCGCCTGGAGAGCAGAACGCCGCTGTCGGCCGTGGTGACGAATGGGTAGAAGCGGCGGATGATCTCATGTGCCTCGCCGATGCCGCGGATGGCGCCGCCGTCGATTTCCAGCGTGCCAAGGTTCAGCACAAAGGCGCCGTCCGAACGGCTGAGCAGAATCTCGTCGCCGTCGCGCAGGATCAGCCGGGCGCCCGGCCAGATCACCAAGGGCACCCGCAGCGTCAGGCTGCGTCCCTGCAGGTCGCCTGCAAGGCGGGTATCGCGCAGCAGGCCGGCCAGCGTGGCGACATCGGCCACGCCCGCGCGCAGCACCAGCGTGTTCTGTCCGGGGTCGGTCTGGGCCTCGAGCACGGCGCCATTGTCCTCGTCGCCATGGGACTGCGACAGAAGCGTCAAGGCCAGACGCAGGTTCAGCCGGTCGCCCACCACCGCCTCGGCCGAGGGCCGTTCGGCGGGGGGGATCGCAAGCACCGTGCCCTGCGGCAATGTGGGCGTGAGGATCGGCCCGAGCTTCGGACCATAATCCGGGTTTGCCGAGGCCTGCTCGGCAAAGCCTTTCAGATCGGCCGCGGCGATCAGCACGGCGGCCGATTGCCCGCGGGTGGCGACATCGGCCTCGGCCGTGGCAAGGGCGGACAACCGGGTCTGCAGATCGGTGCTGATCTGATCGGGCGGCAGCGCCCCCGCGGGCGCAGCCAGGATCGAGGTCAGGAACAGAAGGCCCGCCGACAAGACGGCCCTGACGGGCCGAAGTCGGATGCGGCCCGGCAGGGCGGCGGCGGGCCGTTCTGTTCGCAGCTCAGGCATAGCGCGGCAGCTGTGTGACATTCACGGCGGGCGTGGCCGGGACCCTGGCACCGCCCAGCATCGTGGTGATGACCACTTCGACATCGCCGCCGGTGGCGTTCACCAGCATCGTCGGCAGGGCATCGGTCAGGTCAAGCCGCTGACCGGACTGAACCGGAACCGATCCGTCAAGCGTGACAACGGTCACATCACCATGCGAGACCATCAGTTCGCGGTTGTCGACCGGGTCGAGCATGAGGTTCTGGCCCGGCGCGATGGTTGCGGTGACGATCTCCATGCTGTCGCTCTGGAACACCGGCACAAGCTGGCCGTAGGGTGTCGGCACGCCGGCCTTGTGCTCTGCCACCACCGCATCCTGATGTTTCTCGGCTTCGATCCGCTTGGTCGATTTCAGGTATTCGGCAACCTTCTTCACGCTCTGGCAATGGCCGACCCGGGTGACAAGCAGCGCATCGGGCGTGTCGATCACGATCACGTCCTTCATGCCGACGACCGTGACCAGACGGTCCGCCGAGGCGCGCACCATCGAATTGGAGGTTTCGACCGCCACCACATCGCCCTGCAGGACATTGCCCTGCGGGTTCGACTTCGAAATGCCATACATCGCGGTCCAGGACCCGACGTCGTTCCAGTTGACGTCCAGCGGCGCCAGCGCGATGCGGTCGGTCTTTTCGAAGACCATGCTTTCGGTCGGTTCGGACTGGGCCTTGACGAAGAATTCGCCGTTCAGTTCCAGCCCGTCGGCGGCCTCGCGGCCCTGCGCCACGGCCTGGCGCACGGCCTGAACCGTGGCGGGGTCGAACTTCTGGTATTCCGAGATGATCGTCGCGGCCGAGAACATGCTGATGCCCGACGCCCAATAGGCGATGTCGCTTTCGACCAGAAGGCGCGCCTTGCGGATCGGCGGTTTCTCGACGAAGCGGCCGACCTTGTGCAGCCCCTTCACGCCGGGGATCGGGCCGGCATCGGTAATATAGCCAAAGCCCGTTTCGGCATAACGCGGCTTGATCCCGAACGTGACGATGTGGCCGGCTGCGGCGGCCGGGGCCATGGACAGGATCGTGGCATTGATGTCGCCTTCGATCACATGGTCGGCGGGCACCACGACCAGCACGCCATCGGGGTCGGACTGGATCAGCGTCAGCGCGGCGGCCAGAACGGCCGGGCCAGTATTGCGACCCATCGGCTCCAGCAGGATACGGGCATCGCGGCCGATTTCGGCCAGTTGCGCCGTGACGGTCGCCCGGTGACGGATCGACGAGATCACCCAGGGCATTTCATAGCCGGGCACGCTGTGGCGCTGGATCGCCATCTGGAAGAAGGTGGGGGAAGTCGCGTCGCCGACCCGCTGGAACTGCTTGGGGCTTTGCGAGCGGGAAATGGGCCAGAGGCGCGTGCCATTGCCGCCGCAGATGATGAGGGGGTAGATCCGGGTCATGTCGCGTCGCCATTCGTTCGAGTGATGAGCTGGTTCAGCCAGGAATTGACGAGTCGGAGATGGGCGGTCTTGCCGATGTCCGCGGTGGTCAGGGCCGCGGGATCGGTGGGCACGATGTAGACCGGCACGAACAGGTCGCCGCGTTCGGCGGCAATGTTCGTGGCGGACGAGGTCTCGATTGTCGCGGGCAGGTTCCGCCCGTCGTCAAGGTCGAGATATGCTGCGGCGCCGTCCATGTATTTCGACAGTCCTTCGATGCTGATCTGGGTTTGCACCCTGATCCCGACATTTGAATCGAAAGTGGACAAAATTACGTCGATAGGAAGGACAGTTGCACCTTCATAGATGCCATCGGTCACTTCCACCGTGCAATCGCAGGGAAGCTGGAAGTTCAGCACGTCGCCGCTGTTCGAGTTGATCGAGAAGACCACCTCGCCCTTCTGCGCCTGGGGGTTCAGGTAGGAGACTTGGCCCGCCGTGGTGGCGCGCATCTCGCGGCCTTCGCGGCTGATGAAGATCGGGCGAAGCTCTGTCACCTGGGTGGCGCGCCCGATCATCAGCGTCGCGGCAATGCCGATGGCGGCCAGCGACACCAGGGCGACGGCAAAGCTGCGGAGGCGGCGGCCGAGCGGCGGCTTGCCCGTCTCCTCGCCCTTTGCGGCCTTGGGCTTCGTCGGTCCGGTATAGGACAGGAAGCTGCCGAGAGTGACCAGGTCGCCCGAGATGTAGCTGTTCAGGATATGGCGCAGCTGCGGCAGGTGCGGACCCAGCGGATCGACGAACTGCAATGTCATCTCGCCCGGCCCGCGGCTGCCGGCCACGACCACATCGGCGTCGAGCTGGACGCTGAAATTCTCGAAATCGAACTGCAGGCGCACCGGCGCGCGATGGTTCAGCCAGCGCGGATCGAGCGGGCCGCCGATCTGCACATAGGCCGCAGCAACCGAAAGCCCGATACCTTCCAGCCGGCTGTCGCCGAACAGGGCGGTGAAGGGAACGGTCAACACCGGATGTTCGCCTTCATAGGCGAAATCCGCGGGCACTTCGGGCTCGGCGGCGGGTGGCGGCTCCGGCCGGGCCGGCGGCGGGGCAGGTGTCGGCTGCGGCGCGGGTTGTACCGGCTGCTGCGGCACCGGCGCCGGCGCCGGCTGCGGTATCGGCGCGGCGGGGGCCGGCTGCGGCACATGCACGGTTTGCACCCCGGCCGGAGCCGAGTTCTGCGGTGGAGAGGAGAAGGGATCGCTCATCGGGATATCCTCTCTGAGCTACATCTGACCCAGCAGGATCACGCCGATCGTGAGCCAGGCCAGTGCAATTGATTGATGTAGGTTTGCTTCGAAGGCGTTGATCCGCTGGGTCAGGCTCAGCTTCGCGGCGCCGCCAGCGCCCTGGCGCGTCCATCTCTGCTTGTCCAGCCGGAAGATGATGTAGTTCTTGACCAGCGCCCCCGCGATCTGCCCGAAGTACAGGATCGGCGGATGCGTGATGGGGAACCAGGTGCCGCGGAACAGCGAGATCGCCACGCAGAAGATATAGCGCGTGATCATGACCCAGGCGATGTACAGCGGCACGATCGTCCAGGTCGAGAAGATGGCGGTCAGGACCACGGCCAGCGGGCCGACCAGCGTGGTCCACATCGACACCCGCTGGTCGAGGATCGACCACCAGGTGAAGCGCCCGATCACCTGCGGCGAAAGTTTCAATGCGCGGCCATTGGTGCGCATCATGTTGCCGAACCAGCGCGTCATCAGGACCTGCGCGCTTTCGAGGAAGGTCTCGCGCGGCTGGGTCTCCATCGACCAGGACCGCACGTCCGGCAGATAGGCCATCTCGTAGCCGTTCCGCAGCAGCCAGTACCAGGTCGACTTGTCGTCGCCCGTCAGGAACTTCACCCGGCCAAGACGCCAGTGATCGAGATAGTCATACCAGATGTCGTTGATGAACTCTGGTTGCACCGCAACGGTGCCGCGGAAAACCGACATCCGCCCCGTCAGTGTCAGGACGTGGTTTGCCAGGCCCATCGAGGACATCATCACCTGACGCTGGTCGAAGCGCAGGATGAACCAGTCGCGAAAGAGGTTCTTCTTCTCGATCAGCACGCCCTCGTCGGTGGTCAGCGCGCCCAGCTTCGGATTGGTGAACATCGGTGCCGATTGTTCGACGATGTCGATCGGCACGCAGGTGTCGCCATCGACGAAGATGACGATGTCGTGCTGCGTCGGGTTCTGCTTGGCGATGATGCGCAGGCCGCGCGCCAGTGCGTCGCGCTTGCCGTCCGACTTGATGCGGTCGATGATCAGATGCACGCGACGCATGTCATGGCCGCAGGACTCGAAAAGACCGCGGATCAGGCGTTCATCCGCACCATCAACGACCGAGACGACGATGGTCGCCCCGTCGCGGGCGCGGGCCGCCGCCGCATAAAGGGCGCGGTAGCAGGCCAGCGTGCTTTCGGTGTCGACCATGTAGGTCGTTACCAGGAAATAGGCATGCGAGACGATGCCGCGTTCGCGGAACCGCCGGATCGCCTTGGCCTTCCGTCGGGGATAGACCACGCGGGCGTAGATCACCGCCCGCGTGAAGTTCGTTACCGCCCATGTATAACGCCAAGTCCCCAGGACGCCGAGGATGAAGATCGACCCGGCGGCCGTTTCCGCATGCATGACCTGCTGGATCGGCACCAGCATCACCAACAGGGCGACGACGCCGAAATAGGTCGCATGCGAAAAGATCTGGGTAATGTGACGCAACATGGGAATTTACCAGCAGATGCCCTGATAATGCCCTTCGGACACCATCTTGCGGTTCAGGCGGGTCAGGTCGACGACCGGGCGGCCTTCTGCAGCGCGGGTCAGCGGCTCGACGGTTTCCTTGTAGAAGTTGCCGACAAGGATCGCGTCCGAACGGTCGATCAGCCTGCCCAGATCGCCTTCCATGCGCGAGGGCAGGTCGGGGATCACGTCATTGCCGCGGCCGGCGGTCGAATTGCGGCTGGCATAGGCCTCGAAGACATAGGGGTCGTAGATGTCGACCTCGACGCCCTTCTTGATCAGGCGGGCGGCCAGTTCGGCCAGCGGGCTTTCGCGCAGGTCGTCGGTGCCGGGCTTGAAGCTGATGCCGACGAAGCCGACGTTCTTGGCGCCCGAGTCAATCACCATCGCTTCGGCACGGGCGATCTGCGCCTCGTTCGCGTCGATGACCGCGTTCAGCAGATGCGGCGTCACGCCGGTAGAACCGGCCAGATGGCGCAGGGCGCGCACATCCTTGGGCAGGCACGAGCCGCCGAAAGCAAAGCCCGGGCGCATGAAGTATTTCGACATCGCGACGGTGGTGTCAGAGCACAGGATCTCCATCACGGTCTGGCCGTCGAGACCCGAGGCCTTGGCGATGTTGCCGATCTCGTTGGCGAACGTCACCTTCACGGCGCGCCAGGTGTTCGAGGTGTATTTCACCATCTCTGCGGTACGGATGTCGACGGCATGGATCTTGCAGCCCAGACCCTCGTTCAGGGCGGTCAGGAATTGCCGGGTCGGCATGTCCATCGCCCCGAAGACGATCAGGCCGGGCGCATCGTAATCTTCGATCGCCGTCGATTCGCGCAGGAACTCGGGGTAGTATCCGACACCGAAATCCTTGCCCGCAACCTTGCCCGAGGCCCCCTCCAGCGCGGGGATGCAGGTCTTCTCGGTCGAGCCGGGCACAATGGTCGAGCGGATCACGACCGAATGGAAGGCCGGCTTGTTGCGCAAAGCCGCGCCGATGTTGCGGCAGACGGCCTCGACATAGGACAGTCCGACCGATCCGTCAGGTGCCGAAGGCGTGCCGACCGCCACGAAGCTGGCCTCGGTCGCATCGATCGCAGCCTGCACATCGTCGGTCGCGGTCAGCCGGCCGGCGGCTACAACCTTCTGGATAAGTTCGGGAAGCCCGTTTTCGACGATAGGCGAGCGCCCCGCATTGATTGCAGCGATCTTGCCCGGGTCGACATCGACCGCGATGACCTGGTGGCCGTCCCGCGCCAGACACGCCGCCGCGACCACCCCGACATACCCGATGCCGAAGACACTGATTTTTGCCATGTTCTGCCTCATCTGCCAAGCTGTTGCCCGGCTTTTTTCTTTTTAAAATAGGGCGTTGATATGTTGTTTCAAAGTTTAAAAACGGGCCGTTTCGTGTTTGGGAACAGTCGTGCTCGGACCGCCACAGTCGCTTTCGACCATCGCGCATGTTGTGCGAACATGCCGGAGATTACCCGAGATATGGGGGTCGACGGACGTGTGCCCTACAAGATGACGCAACCGGTGGTTGATATAGCGCCGCAAGACTTGACCGGTACCCCAGCAGCGCCAATAACCGGCACGGGCGCGAAACGTTTATCCGGACGGGACAGTCCATAATATTGCCATAAATACGGAGGTGCTGTGATGGGTGGAATTTCGAACCGAATGCTGTCGGGGCTGGCACTGGCCGCGGGACTCGGCGCCTGTGGCACCAGCATCACGATCAGCTTGCCCGAGGGCGGTGGATTGGGCGGCACGTCGCGCCCGCCTTCCGGCTTCAGCCTGCTTTACAGTCCGACGGACTGGGCCTTCGCCCGCGTCACGGCACCCGATCCGGTGCGGCGCGGCAAGGACAGCGAACGGTTTGAACTGCGCGAAGGCGATTGCGGCGGCAGCGATTGCGGCAATCCCCGCGCGCGCGCGCAGATCGTTCAGGATCGCAGCGTCTCCAAGGCGCGGGTGAACCGCGACTACTGGGCTGGCTGGAGTTTCTATAATGCCAACATCGGGCCGGTGACGGACAAGACGTCGCTTGGCACCGTTGTCGGGGAATGGAAGATTCAGGGCGAGGACCCCGCATTGTTCCGCTTCATCCAGCTGCCGGTTTCGACGCGGGACTGGCGCGGCTGTGCCTCGAATGTCTGCACGCCGTCCGGTCCGGCCAATGCAGATGTGGTGGTCGAACTCGATGCAATGGCCGGCGCGGGCAACTGGGGTGCGGTGCAGAACCGCGGCCGGGTCTGCCGCCTGTTCAACATGGCGGAGGCCAAGGCGCGCTGGACCGACATCGTGGTGAACACGAATTTCGGCAGCGATGGCTTTGGCTATCTGCGCGTCTGGGTCAACGGCACTTTGCGCTGCGACTACAAGGGCCAGCTTTCCCTGTCCAACGGCGTGCCCACCCATCGTCGCGGCCTTTTCGAAAGCAACACCAGCCGCTGGGCACAGAACAACGGCGGTGCGCCGAAACCGACGCTGATCGCCTATTATGATGAGTTCCTGGAGGGCGCCTCGCGGGCCGACGTCGATACCGCCGCCCGGGAAAAGGCCGGCTTGCCGCCGGTGAATTGAGGTTCTGCCATGGAAATGAAGGGCTCCGCACCCCTACGGAACCCTTCATCCACCCCACATACCCCCTGGCGGCATGTGTTCTGAAAAGGTCCGGCGGTTCTGCCCTGACAAGACGGTGATACACGCTGGCGCGCAGCCGGGCAAAGCCGAAGCGCCCGGGATTTGAGTCGAATTCGTGGGCAACCCGCCTCAGTGCCGCGCGTCGGGCAGGAAGAAGGCGGCAAGGCCGAGCGCCGGCAGGAAGGCGCAGATCCGATAGACCGCGACGATACCGATCTGGTCGGCCAGCACGCCCAGTGCGGCCGCCCCCACCGCTGCGATGCCGAAGGCCAGCCCGAAGAGAAGCCCGGCCACCATGCCGGTGTTCTGCGGCATCAGATCCTGAGCATAAACCACCATCGCCGGAAAGGCCGAGGCAAGGATCATCCCGGCGAGAGCCGCCACCACCACGGTGGGCCACAGCGGAAGCCAGGGCAACGCCAGCGTCAGCGGCAGGATGCCAACGATGGACCACAGGATCACCCGGCGCCGCCCGATGCGGTCGCCGATCGGGCCGCCGACGATGGTGCCGGCCGCCACCGCGGCAAGAAAGACGAACAGCGCATTCAGCGCCTGGTTTTCGGTCAGCCCGAAATGCTCGATCAGATAGAAGGTGTAGTAGCTGGAGAAACTGGCCGTATAGAGAAACTTGGAAAAGATCAGCAGGATCAGAAGCGTCATGCCGCGGCGCACCATGGCCGGCGGATAGCCCTGACCCGACCGTGCCCGCGCCCGCCTTGCCTGCGCCCGTGCGGCGCCGTGCAGCACGTACCAGCGCCCCACGGCGGCCAGAAGCAACATTCCCAGCATGGCGGCAGCGGCGAACCATTCGATGGAAAGCTGGCCGCGCTGCAGTACGATCCACCCCGCGGCAAGCGGCCCCATGGCCGCACCGGCATTGCCGCCAACCTGGAACACCGACTGGGCAAAGCCCGGCCGCATGCCTGCCGCAAGCCGGGCAATGCGCGAGGCCTCGGGGTGAAAGATCGACGAGCCGAGGCCGATCAGCGCCACTGCCGCCAGGACCGCCAGGAAACTTGCCGCATGGGCCAGAAGCACAAGCCCGGCCCCGGTCGACGCCATGCCCGCAGCCAGCGCATAGGGCATCGGCCGGCGATCGGCATAAAGGCCGACCAACGGTTGCAGAATCGAGGCCGTGCCCTGGAAGACCAGCGTGATCACCCCGATCTGGGTAAAGTTCAGCGCCAGATTGGCCTTCAGCAGCGGATAGGAGGCGGGGATCAGCGACTGCATCAGATCGTTCAGGAAATGCCCTGCCGATATGGCAAGGATTACCGGAATGATCGTGGTTTCGGGCGGCGCTGGGTGGGTTGTGGCGGACATTCAGACCTCGGGCTTCGAAACGCGGCGACCATCGCGCGCCCGGCCGGAAATGTCCATGTCCGCCGCAGGTATTTCACCAGGTGCCCGGGATCAGGCGTAGATGGCCTCTTTCCCGAACTGCTTGACGAGCAGATAGTAGAACACCGCGCGGTACTTGTTCCGCTCGGACCGGCCATAGGTCTCGACAGCGGCATCGATGCCCGCCATCAGCGCGGGGCTGTCGGCAAGCCCCAGCTTCTTCATCAGGAAATTGGTCTTGATCCGCTCCAGCTCTTCCTTGTCGCTGGCGGCAACCGTCTGGGCGTCGTTGTCATAGATCGACGGGCCGCAGCCGATCGTGACCTTGCGCAGCAGATCCATGTCGGGGGTGACGCCGCATTTCGCTTTCAGGTCCTCGGCATATTTCGCGATCAGTTCGTCCCGCTTGCCCATCTCGTCCACTCCTTGGTTTTTTCCATCCCTCTGCCGGGGCGTTGGGGGCCCGGGCAAGACGCTGGGAGTTTAGGACCACGATGCCAAACGGCAATGGGGAAAAATCCGGGGGCCGGCTCATCCCCGCCCTCTTTATCCCGCACCCCCCGCGCTGTCAGAACCGGATCTCGCCGCCGATATAGGCCGTGCGGCCCGGTGCATTCTCGGAGAGCGACAACCAGGGAACATAGGTCTTGTCGAACAAGTTCTCGATGCGGGCGTTGATGGTGAAGTTGTCCGATACCCTGTAGCTGGCGAAAAGGTCGACCAGGTCATAGCTTTGATCGGTGCTGTAGGTCGCTGGGTCGTAGAGCTTTGCGTAGAGACCGCCGGAAACATAATTGTACTGCCCGCCGATCGTCAGCCGGTCTTCGAGGAAATGACCGGCGACGGTCAGGGTGACGGTGGCGTCGGGCAGGTACTGCCCCGCGCCCAGGCCCGGGATCTGCGACGGCATGTCCGACATGTTGCGCGTATAGGCCAGCGCGAGGTCGAAGGCGCCGATGCCATAGGCGATCTCGACCTCGAAGCCGCGGGTCTCGGCGGTGCCGGGCAGGTTGACGAAGGCGATGCCGGTGTCGCCAAAGGCATTGGTGAAGCTTCCCGGATAAGAGGCGGTCACATAGTTCTTCACATCCATCCGGTAAAAGTTTACCCGACCCTGCAGGCGATCGTCGCCGGTGAAGATGCCGGTGCGGTCGAGGTTGAAGCCCAGTTCAAGGCCGGTGGATTGCTCGGGCTGCAGTTCGGGGTTGGCGATCATGCCGATACCGCCGCCGGGATGGGTGCCGCCCAGCATGGTTTCCTGCAGTGTCGGTGCCCGGGTCGCACGCGAGACCGTGGCATAGGGTTGGAACCAGTCGTTCACGCGATAGGCAACCGTCAGCTTCGGATCCAGCGAATCGTAGGACTTGTGGATCCCGCCGCGCGCCGCCAGTCCTTCGATCCGGTAGGAATTCGCCCGCAGCCCGAAGGTCAGCTCCCACGGTCCCGAGGTGAAGACATTCTCGGTGAAAAGTGCCACGCGCGTGGTCTTGCCCGCGGTGGGGTTCACGCCACCCTTGGTGCCCGCAAGCCTGTCGTACGAATAATCGACGCCGTTCACGCTGATCAAGGTCCAGTTTCCAAGCGCGAATTCGGAAATGTTGGTTGCGTTGACGCCGGTGGTGGCGGTCGACAGGATCCGCCCGACGGCAGAGCCGCTTCCGGCGACCCATCGGGTTTCGGTCTCGCCGCGGTAGAGGTTCACGCTGAGGTTCACGATCCCGTCGCCGGGGTTCAGCGTGTAGCCCAGCGCATAGATCGTGTTGGCCAGATCCTGGGTATAGCCGGTGGCCACGAAATCGGCGCCATAGCGCATGGCCGAGAACGTCACGCGCTGGCTGTCGCCGATGTTGTAGCCCAGTTTCAGAAGACCGGAGCCGTTGTCCGTCCAGCTGTTGGCCACCGGATTGCCATCGCCGTCGCTGTAGTCGTCGGCGCGGTTGCGGCTGATGGCAATCAACGCATCGAACCACTCGTCCAGATAGCCGATGGCCAGCATGCCGCCCTGGGGATGTGCGTTGTCGCCATAGCTGAGCCGGACAAGACCGCCGGCGCCCTGGCCGTCAAGCACCACATCCCCGGCCGAAAGGGTGCGGAAGTCGACCGAGCCGGCGATTCCGCTGCCGCCCGCGGTGATGACGGCCCCGCGGGTGATGTCGATTGTGGCCAGAAGATTCGGATCGACATAGGCCGCACTTTGCGCCGCATGGCCGGTCAGGCGAAAGTTCTGCGGCACCCCGTCGACTGCGACGGCCACCCGGCCCGAACCTTCGAAGCCGCGGATGTTCACGGCGACCCCGGGGTTGCCGATGTCCTGCTGGGTGAAGACCGAGGTCTGCTCGCGCAGGATCGTGTCCAGTGCGGCCGCGCCGCCGGTTCGCGTCAGATCCTCGGTGTCGAGGGCGGCCGTGTTCTCGCCGGCGTAGATCGGCGTGCCGTCCCTGGTGTAGCCGACGATCACCTCGCCCAGATAAAAGCTCTCCTCGGCGGTCTGCGCCGCTGCGGGCAGTGCGGTAACGGCCAGTCCCAGCGCGATGGCGGTGGTGGTGGCCAGTTTCAAGCGGGTCTGCATGTCTCCCAATCCCCTCTGGGGCACGGGATGTCCGTGCCATTGTCCTGATGGATCGGTCGCGCTTGTGAACGGGGGCAGAAGCCTGTTGCGCTCCGGGCGCCTTCGCCTTGCGGCATGGCAACCGATCCGGCTTGCGCGCCCCGCCCGACGAGGGGACGGACAGGGGCTGCTGGCTTCCGGCCCTCTCCTGTCGGGTTTTCCGGAAATGGTCAATCTTTTTTGTCAGAAATTCGGCCAGCCCCGCCTGCCTGCGCATTTGGGCGGCGGTACCGCGGCAGAAATGACAAAGGCGCCCCGGAGGGCGCCTTCTCAATGCCGGATTTCGACATCCGTTCAGTAGCGGTAGTGGTCCGCCTTGAAGGGCCCGTCGACCTTGACGCCGATATAGGCGGCCTGTTCCGGCTTCAACTCGGTCAGCCGGACGCCGATCTTCTTCAGATGCAGCCGGGCGACCTTCTCGTCCAGCGCCTTGGGCAGGATATAGACACCGGGCGCATAATCCTTGCCCTTGGTCCAGAGTTCGATCTGCGCCAGCGTCTGGTTGGTGAAGGAGGCCGACATCACGAAGGACGGATGACCGGTGGCATTGCCAAGGTTCAGCAGCCGGCCCTCGGACAGAAGGATGATGCGGCTGCCCGAGGGCATCTCGATCAGGTCCACCTGGTCCTTGATGTTGGTCCATTTGTGGTTGCGCAGCGCCGCCACCTGGATTTCGTTGTCGAAATGGCCGATGTTGCCGACAATCGCCATGTCCTTCATCTCGCGCATATGCTCGATGCGGATCACGTCCTTGTTGCCGGTGGTGGTGATGAAGATGTCGGCGCTGGCCACCTCGTCTTCCAGCAGCGTCACCTCATAGCCGTCCATCGCAGCCTGAAGCGCGCAGATCGGATCGACCTCCGTCACCTTCACCCGCGCGCCGGCGCCGCGCAAGCTGGCGGCCGATCCCTTGCCCACATCGCCATAGCCGCAGACCACGGCGACCTTGCCGGCCATCATGGTGTCGGTGGCGCGGCGGATGCCGTCAACCAGCGATTCCTTGCAGCCATATTTGTTGTCGAACTTCGACTTGGTGACGCTGTCGTTGACGTTGATCGCCGGGAAGGGCAGCAGGCCCTTCTTGTGCAATTCGTACAGGCGGTGGACGCCGGTCGTGGTTTCCTCGGAAACACCCTTGATCGCGTCGCGCTGCCGGGTGAACCAGCCGGGGCTGGCGGCAAGGCGCTTGCGGATCTGGTTGTACAGGCAGACTTCTTCATCCGATGTCGGGACCGCGATCAGATCGGTTTCGCCGGCCTCGACGCGGGCGCCAAGCAGGATGTAGAGCGTGGCATCCCCGCCATCATCGAGGATCATGTTGCAGGTGCCGCCTTCGCCGCCGAACTGGAAGATGCGGTCGGTATAGTCCCAGTATTGTTCCAGAGACTCGCCCTTGATGGCGAAAACCGGCGTACCGGCGGCGGCAATGGCCGCTGCGGCATGGTCCTGGGTCGAGAAGATGTTGCAGCTGGCCCAACGCACATCGGCGCCCAGCGCTTTCAGCGTCTCGATCAGCACGCCGGTCTGGATGGTCATGTGCAGGGATCCGGCGATCTTCGCCCCCTTCAGCGGCTGGGACGGGCCGTATTCCTCGCGGCAGGCCATCAGGCCCGGCATTTCGGTTTCCGCAATGGTCAGTTCCTTGCGGCCGAAATCCGCAAGCTTGATGTCCTTGACGATATAGTCGGCCATGTCCGGCAATGCCTCGCTGGTTCTCGATCCCGTGCCCCTTAGCATCGAAGCGGGGCCGGGGCAACGAACGAGGCCGGGCGCCGTCGGGCGAACAGTCGGCGGAAACGATCAGCTGGCAAGATCGGCGCTGGCGAAGACCTGATCGGGTGCGGCATCGTCGGCCCAGCCGGTGCCCGAGGTCACGACGCAGGACACGCCATCGGCGCCCTTGTGCAGGATCGTCCAGGTGCCCATCACCTCGGACGCCCAGAGCTCCATCACCAGACCTTCGTCCGAAACCCGGGCCTCTACCCGTTCCTCGGCGAAATCGTGGCTGAGGTTTTCGGCCATGGCGGCATGCATCATGCAATGCGCCTGATCATAGGGCTGGTCATCCGCCGCCAGCATTTCCATGTCGTAGACGGCCAGATTGGGGCTGGCCTCATAGGCAACGATCCCCGGTGCGGACAGGACCGCGAACTGTTCTTCCAGCCGGTCGGTTGCGACGGCATAGACCGACGCGACAGCCGCAAGGGCAAGGAAGGGCAGGGAGTTCATGTCACATCCTCCGAAGGTTGCGGTTTGGACAGACAACGCCGCCGGGCGGAAATCGGTTCCCGCCTGCGTGCTTTACAGCCCGCACCCCGGCGGGCTATCGGCAGAAAGCGGGTGGGGTGGAGGCGCGGATGGCACGGCAGGCACGGGCATGGCAGCGGATGCTTTCGGGCCGCAGGCTTGACCTTCTGGACCCGACCCCGGTCGATGTCGAGATCGAGGATATCGCCCATGGCCTGGCTTTCGTGGCGCGCTGGAACGGCCAGACCCGCGGCGACTGGGCCTATTCGGTGGCCGAGCATTCCCTGTTGGTCGAGGATTTGTTCGCGCGGATGAATCCCGGGATTCCGTCACATTGGCGGCTTGCCGCGCTGTTGCATGACGCATCGGAATATGTGATCGGCGACATGATCACGCCGGTGAAATCGGCGATCGGCCCGGCCTATCGCGAGCTTGACGCCCGACTGACCGCGGCCGTGCACCTGCGCTTTGGCCTACCGATGGTGCTGCCGGCCGAAATCAAACGCAAGATCAAGGCCGCAGACCGGGTCTCGGCCTGGATAGAGGCGGTACAGATCGCAGGCTTTGCAGAAACCGAGGCCGACCGTTTCTTCGGCCGGCCCACGGCCGAGATCATGGCAGGGTTGCAGATCGACCCGCGCCCGCCATCGGCAGTGCGCACCGCCTATCTGGCGCGGCATGCCGCATTGCTGGCGGTTCCGCGCAGCACATCGTGAGCTAGCGCTTGTCGGTCTCGCGGCGGCGGCCGTCGCGGCCAGGCTCTTCGCGCCGCAGCGGTTGCATCCGTGCGGCGATGAGGAGGGCTTCGGCGAAGATGCTCAACATTTCCTTCTCCTTTCGCGCTGAGGTGATATCGTGTTTCTAGCTGAATCAATGCAGTTTTCCGAGTCAGCAATTCTAACCAACTGTAAGTCTAACTAACATATGCAGATCGACTGGACCCACCTTCCCTCCTTGACGGCGCTGCGTGCCTTTCAGGCCGTCGCGGCGCTGGGCGGGTTGTCGGCGGCGGCCCGGGCGCTGAACGTGACCCATGCGGCCGTGGCCCAGCAGATCCGCGGGCTGGAGGCGCATCTGGGCGTGGCGCTGGCGCATCGCGCAGGCCGGGGGCTGGTGTTGACGGCCGAAGGCGCGGAACTGGCGCGCGCGCTGGACGAGGGATTTGCCACCATCGCCGCAGCGGTCGGAACCCTGCGCGCAGGCGGTGCCGACCGGCCGGTCCGAATCACGCTGACCCCGAGTTTTGCGGCGCAGTGGCTGATGCCGCGGCTGAAGGATTTCTGGGAGGGCCATCCCGACATTGCCCTGACGCTGCATCCCGATGCCAGGATTCTCGACCTCCGGCGCGACGGCATGGATCTGGGCCTGCGCTACGGCAATGGCAACTGGCCGGGTGTCGAAGCCGAATATCTGGCCCCGGCGCGGATGGCCGTCGCCGCCGCGCCGGCGCTGCTGGGCCGCCGGTCCGCGCTGACTGCGGCCGAGATGCAAGACATGGAATGGCTGCTGGCGCATGACTGGCCGGAACAGGACAATTATCTGGCCAGCCTGGGCCTGGATCCGCCGCGGCTGAGCCGGACCGAATTCCCCGGCGAGGATCTGTCGCTGGCGGCCGCACGGCAGGGGCTTGGGCTGATCGTCGAAAGCTTCGCCCTGATGGAGGATGATATCGCGGACGGCAGGCTGGTGCTGGTTCACGACAGCCGGGCGCATCTGCCGGCCTATTTCATCGTCACCCCGCCGGGGCCGAAACGGGCGCCGGTCCGGGCCTTTCTGAAATGGCTGAAGGCCGCCGCATGAGCGCAATCTGCCAAGGAACCAGGGCCTTTGCCGCGGCAAGGCTTTCGCCCGGATTTCAGCGCCGGCGCAGATAGACGTAGAAGGCCCCGGCACCGCCGTGTTTCAGATGCGCCTCGGCCACCTGCAATACGGCATGCGACAGCGGCGGCAGGCGCAACCAGTGCGGCACCTGATGGCGCAGCGCGCCCGTCGGGCGCGGGATCGGGTCGTGCATCGCGCGCCCCTTGCCGGTGATCACCAGAACCAACCGCAGCCCGTCTTCCTGCGCATTCAGCAGAAAGCGGATCAGTTCGGGATGTGCCTCGGCCAGCGTCATCCCATGCAGGTCGATCCGTGCGTCGGGTACCAGCTTGCCGCGTGTCATCCGGCCATGGGTCTTGGCATCCATCCGCAGCGGGGCCTGCGCCAGCGTCGGCGCCAGATCGTGCCCGCGGGCCAGGGACATCTTTTCGCCCAGGCGGAAATGCGGCAGGGCCGGGCGGGCGGAATGCTTCACCTCTTCCATCGCAGCGGCAGGCACTTCCGTTGCGGCAGAGTCCTCCGACCGGGACAGAAGGCTGCGGCCGGCATGCAGCGGACGCGCGGTCCGGGCGACGGCCTGCCAGAGCTCCAGTTCATCGGGGCGAAGGGTCCGGCGGCGGGCCATCAGTCTTCGGTCAGCATGGCATAGGCGCGATCGATGGGCAGAAGCAGCACCATCCGTCCGCCGTCCTTTACCGTGCCCGCCGCCTCTCCCGCCGCCGCCCCCGAGCCGTAGAAGATGTCGGCCCGCTGCGGTCCCTTGATCGCGCCGCCGGTATCCTGCGCCACCATCAGCCGCCGCAGCGGGACATTGCCGTCCTTCTCGATCCAGACCGGCGCGCCCAGCGGCGTATGCGCCGGATCGATGGCGACCGAGCGCAGGGGCGTGATCGACCGGCCCATCGCGCCCAGCGGCCCCTTGTCGGCGGGCAGGTCCGGCAGGCGGCGAAAGAAAACGTAGGACGGGTTGTGATTCAGGATCTCTGCCCCCGACGCCGGATTGCGGCGGACCCAACTGGCAATGACTTGGGCGGAAACCTCGTGGATGGTGAAGATGCCGCGCCGCACCAGTTCCTTCCCGACCGAGCGGTAGGGATGGCCGTTCTTGGCGGCATAGCCGACGCGAAGGACTGACCCATCGGTCATCCTGATCCGACCAGAGCCCTGAATATGCAGGAAGAACACTTCGACCGGATCGTCAAGCCAGGCAATCTCTAGCCCGCGTCCGCGCAGGGCACCGCCCTCGATGCTGGCGCGCGACAGGTAGACCCCGCCGCTCTGCAACTCGGGCGGCGGTGCATAGATCGGCCAGGCAAAGCGGGGAGTGCGGACGGGCGATCCGTCAAGCTCGGGCTCGTAATAGCCGGTGAACAGCGCCGGCGGCTCTCCGACCATCACCGGGCGGAACAGAAGCTCGAAAAAGGCACGGGCCGAGGCATCGTCCTGCGGAACATCGGCCGCAAGGGCGCAGATCGGCCGCCAGTCCGGTGCATCAAGCCGGTCGCAGGTGACAAGGAATGCCGCCAGCGCCTCGGCCTGGCCGCCTTCGGCCCATCCCTCCAGCGCCTCGAAATCCAGAACCTGCGCAGAAGCGGGCAGCATCGACATCAGCGTTGCCAGCGCAAGGGCAAGACTGCGGACAAGACTGCGGGCAAGACCGGAATGCCACGCCATCGCACGGAATCAGTCGCCGGTGGCGACCAGTTGCCAGTTCGGATCGGCCGCGCCCATCTTGCGGGCGAAGGTCCAGACGTCGCGCTGGCGCTTGATCGACTTGGTATCACCCTCGATGATGGTGCCCGCCTTGTTGCGCACGACCGAGGTCAGTTCGCCCACGAAGCGGACGGTGATCTCGCCCATGCCCGAAGCACGGTCGAAGGTCGCCTCGTCCAGCGCCATTTCCTTCAGCCCGACGAAATTCGCCTCGATGGTCAGCCCGTCGCGCTCGCGCTGGTCGATGACCTCGGCAAAGCTTGCCTCGACCTCGTCGGACAGGAACGAACGTATGCGGTCAAGTTCGCCCTTCTCGAAAGCCATCAGGATCATCTCATAGGCCTGGCGCGCGCCTTGCAGGAAGGGCGTCACCGCAAATGTCGGCTCGGCCCGCTTCATCTCGGCCAGGGCCAGTGCCGAGGAACTGCCCTCGGGCACATGATCGATGATGTCGCGATCGGGTCCGCCCTCGATCACTTCGAACTCGCGGCGCGTGGGCTGTGGCCGCAGATCCTCGACCGGCACGGGCGGCTTTTCAAACCCGTCGCGCGTGCCAAGGACCGAGCGCAGCTTCAGGATCAGGAAAATGGCGATCCCGGCCAGCACGAGAAGTTGGATCAGAGACGAGCTCATCGGACATCCTGTCAAAGTCGAAACCCGGCTTGGGCCGGGACCTTTGCCATCCTATGTAGGTGTGCGGGGGTGGCAAGTAAACCATGCCACCCCCTTCGACGAAAGGAGAATACAGGAATGTGGCGCCTCTTGGCCTTTCTGGCCTGGCCTCTGGTGGAAATCGGCCTGTTCGTGGCCATCGGCGGGCGCATCGGCGTCTGGCCCACGCTGGCCTGGGTGGTGATCAGCGCCGTGATCGGCGTTGCACTGTTGCGCGCCGAGATGGCTCGGGGGGCGGTGATGCTGCGGCAGGGACCGGGGCGCGTAACCCTGCGCGAAGGCGCGTCGGTTTCGGCGTTGTTCCGCGCGCTGGCGGCGGTGATGCTGATCCTGCCGGGTTTTCTGACCGATGCGATCGGTCTTGTCCTGCTGCTGCCGCCGGTGCAGCACATGCTTTCGGCCGCCGTGCTGCGCCGGGTCCGCGTCGTCAAAGCCGGGATGCGGCGGGCCGATGCGGCCGATGTCATCGATGGCGAATGGATCGAGGTGCCGACTTCGGCGCGGCGCGGGCGCTCTGGCTGGACCGATGATGGCGCGGGTGGCGGTGCGGGCGACTGAGCCCGGTGCACACCGCTGACCATTGAGCGCGGGCGGTCCCTCTGCTAGGCACGATGCCGAGGAAAACCGGGCCGCCGCCCCACCGGCCGCTGGCCCCCCGCAAGGAGAATGCCATGTCCGACGAAACCCCGGCCGCCGGCAACGGCGGTGCCGCCGCCGCCGCGCCCCAAGTGCGTTTTCAGGTTCTTGCCCAGTATATCCGGGACCTGAGCTTTGAGAATGCCGTGGTGCAGAAGGGCATCAGCGGCGAGGTCCAGCCCGACATCCAGGTCGCCGTCAGCCTCGATGCGCGCAAGCGGCAGGTGGATCATCAGTACGAGGTGATCACGAAATACAAGATCACCTCGAAGAACCGCAACGCCGGCGAGACGCTGTTCCTGATGGAACTGGACTATGGCGGCACCTTTCTGATCGACGGCGTGCCCGAAGAGCAGATGCATCCCTTCCTGATGATCGAATGCCCGCGCCTGCTGTTCCCCTTCGTGCGTCGCATCGTTTCGGATGTGACACGCGATGGCGGTTTCCCGCCTCTCAACCTCGACACTGTCGATTTCGTGGCGCTTTACCGCCAGGAACTGCAGCGTCGCACCCAGACCACCCAGGGCGCACCCGCCGCAAACTGACCCAAGATGTTGCGGGGTGTCCGGGTTCGGCCCGGGCGCCCCGAGACCGCGGCTTTCCTGCCACATTGATTAACGGCCGCATCCGCCGGCAGTGCGCCGGGACAGCATTGCCCAGGGCAAGCGAAATCTAGCGGAAGCCTGCGACAGCCCCGGCGGCAGGCCACAAACTGTAGTCCCCCCACCCGCCGCTTCCCGCCCATGCCGACCGCTGCGAAACGCTGTCCTGTCGGCAACGAGGGGGGAAAATCGGGTATCCTGCATCAAGGTCGCCCCATACCCACTAGAAATTGCGGCGAAACCTCGGTATGAAAGTGTTCAATAGGGGGCGGATCAGATCCCCATGAAAACAGTCCGGGCACAGATCCGGCGTATCGAGGCGGAGTAGTACTATGGTCAAGGCGATTGATTTCGCCGTCCGCAATTCTGCGGGTGGTGTGGCGCAGGGTTCCGTTGCCGGAACCACGGGCAGCAATTTCATCAAGATGGGTATCGGCGACGAGATTTCGCTGAACCTTTCGCAGGCCAGCGTCGTGTCGTATGTCCAGAAGGGCGACGATCTGGTCATTACGCTGATCGATGGGCGGCAGATCGTCCTCGACGGGTATTTCAATTCTGTGGGCGAACCGAACCAGCTTTACCTCTCGCAGGACGGGCAGGTGATCGGGGTCGAGTTCCAGCCGGGGTCGAACGGGACGCTGTTCGCCTCTTACGGCCAGGCAAGCGGCTGGGACAAGTTCTCGACCATCGATGACCTGCGCTTTGCCGCGGCTGACGATCTGGCGATGTCCGGCGGCGCCGTCGAGGACCAGGCGACCATGGGCGCCTTCCTGCCCGGTCTCGTCGGCCTGGGCGGCCTGGGTGCGGGTCTGGCCGGTCTCGGCCTTGTCGCGGCGGTTGCCGGCGGCAGTGGCGGCGGCGGCGGTGGCGATGGTCCGGCGACGCCGACGGTGGACAACCCCGAAACCGTCAGCACCATCACCACCAATACGACCGACCCCTCGCTGGTGATCAGCGGCACGGGCGAACCGGGCGATACCGTGACCGTGAACGTCGGCCCAGAGGTCCAGACCACCACGATCGGCACCGACGGGATCTGGTCCGTCACCTTCCCGCCCACCGACCTGCCGCCGGATGGCACCTATGAATCGACCGCGGTCTTCACCCATGAAAGTGGCACCACCACGCTGGATGGTCCCGGCTTCATCATCGACCTGACGCCGCCTTCGGTGGACATCACCGCCGGCGCGCTGAGCACGCAGGATGTTGAGAACGGTACCGAATATACCGATGGCGTCTCGATTTCGGGCGTCAGCGATGACCCGGGCGCGACCATCGTCGTCACCATCAACGGCCACAGCCAGACTACGACCGTCACCACCACCGGGACCTGGACCGTCACCTTCCCGACCACCCAGATCCCGCCGGGCGAATACCAGATCGGCATGACCGTGACGGCGACGGACATCCATGGCAACGTCACCCGGATCACCGACACGCTGGTCGTCGATACGGTGGCCAACCCGATCACCTTCGATTCCGTCACCGCCGACAATGTGGTGAACCTGACGGAAAGCGGCGGCTACCAGATCACCGGGACCTCGGTTGCCGGCGCCGTGCTGACCGTCACGGTGGGCGGCATCAGCCAGACCGTGACCGCCACGGCCGATGGCACCTGGAGCGCCAGCTTTGCCGCCTCGTCGATCACCGCGGGCGAGCACAGCGCGACCGTCAGCGCGACCTCGACCGATGCTGCGGGCAATGTGAACACCCAGACCCACAGCTTCCGCGTCGATACGACCACCGCGGTTGCGGTAAATGCCGTCGCCGGCAATGATGTGGTGAATGCCACCGAACAGGCCGGGGGCGTGGTGCTGACCGGCACCGCCGAGGCGGGTGCCACCGTTCAGGTGACGTGGAATGGCGTGACGCTTCCGGCAACGGTCGCCGCCGACGGCACCTGGAGCGCGACCTATTCCGCGGCGCAGGTCACGACCGGCAGCTATTCCAGCACCGTAACCGTGGTTTCGACCGATGCCGCGGGCAACTCGGCCACCACGACCCGGGCCGTTCAGGTCGATACCGAGACCTCGGTCTCGATCAATGCCGGCCAGGCCGGTGGCGACGACATCGTGAACGGCACCGAACACGCCGGTGCACTGGTGCTGACCGGCCGCGCCGAGGCAGGGGCAAGCGTCGTCGTCACCTTCGCCGGTGCCTCGCAGACGGTGACGGCCAGTGCCGCCGGCGTCTGGAGCGCGACCTGGGCTGCCGGCAGCTATGCCGCGGGCACCTATGATGCGACGGTAACGGCCACGGCCACCGATGCGGCGGGCAATACGGCCACGGCCTCCCGGTCGGTCCATGTCGACACCGAGGTGGTGCCGCTGGACATCGATACCACCTCGACCGGCGCGGACGACGTGCTGAACGCCACCGAGGCCGCGCTGGGCCTGACTGTCACCGGCTCGGTCGAGCCGGGCTCGACGGTGATGGTCCGCCTTGCCACGGGAACGGCGGTCGCAGCCACGGTTGCCGCGGATGGCAGCTGGTCGGCGGTGATCCCCGCAAGCCAGATCCCGGCGGGCGAGACCACGGCCGCGATCACCGTCACCGCAACGGATGCGGTGGGCAACGTCGCGACGGTTTCCGGCACGGTCGAGATCGACACCGTGGTGCGCAACTTCCACGTTACGGGCGAGATCGCGGGCGACGGGATCGTCAACGCGGCCGAGGCCACGGCCGGCGTCACTCTGACCGGCACGGTAGAGCCGCTTTCGACCGTGGTCGTGGCCCTGTCGAACGGCGCGTCGCTGTCGACCACCGCCACTGCCGAAGGAACCTGGGCCGTGACCTTCAGCGCGGGCCAGTTGCCCGAGGGCACTGGCACGGCGACCGCCACCGTGACGGCCACGGATCCGGCCGGCAACGTGGCCACGCTGAGCGAGGGCTTCACCTTCGACACCGTGGCGCCCGAAGCGCCGGCCCTGACCGATATCCTGCGCAATGCGGGTGCGGTCAGCGGCGTCATGGCGCAGGTGGATGACGGCACCGTCACCTTCCATCAGATCGCCGCCAACGGCACCGAGACCGATATCGCCATCACCAGCACGGCGCCCGTTGCCGGCGGCGAATTGTTCCTGTTTGGCAGTGGCGTGGCAGATGGCAGCTATCTGGTGATCGACAGCACCGATGCTGCCGGAAATGCCGCGGCGACGCTGGCCATCGTCAACAACACGACGACGGTCGAGGTCGACCTGAATCGTGCCGGGCTGGCCGATTTCGATTTCGCCTCGGTTGACCTGACCTTCGCCCCCCAGGCGAACCTGACGATCACCGCAGCGCAGTTGAACGCGCTGACGGGCGTCGACAAGGAACTGATGGTCAAGGGCGATGCCGACGATCGCGTGCGGCTGGACGATGCCACGGCAACCGGCACCACCCGCGTGGTCGACGGCCATACCTACGAGGTCTATCACCTCGGCACCGGAACGGTGCTGGTCGACGAGGACATCCAGACCCAGATCGTCTGAGATCGGGTCCCGGAGGGCCGTGATGAAGTTCCCCTGTCGCGTAAAAGCCAGGGCCGGGCGGTTCGTCCCGGTACTGGCGCTGGCCTCGGCTTGCCTTCTGGCGGGCTGCATGGGCGGGGACGAGGCGTCGAAATCCGCCTCGGACCCGGCCCGGGCGCCCGTGCTGGACGGCAAGGGTCAGGTCGTTTCGTCGCTGATCGGGGAACTGCGCCAGCGCCGAACGATTCTTGCCCCGGGCACCGCCTTTTCCACGGTGGCCGAGGCGATCATGACCGCCGGCGCGTCGTCGGCGGAATCGGAACTGCGGGTCAAGCGTCTGACCGCGAAGGCCCGGTCGAAGAACTGGCTGCCAAGCATCGGCCCGGATGTCAGCCTTACCTCGCTGGGCGAGCTGGCGGCGCGCATGCTGCTGGACCAGACCGTCTTTGACAACGGCCGGCGCAGGGCGGAACGCGATTTCGCGGCGGCCGATGTCGAGGTGGCAGCGGTTTCGCTGGCGACCGAACTGAACCAGCAGGTGCATGACGGGCTGAAGCTTTATCTCGAGGCGCGGCGCGCGACCGAACTTGCGGCGATCACCGACACGGCACTGGTCCGCATGGCCGATTTCGAACGCATCATGCGCATTCGTCACGAGGGCGGGCTGGCCGACGGATCCGACTATCGCGTGATCACCCAGAAACAGGCCGAGATGCAGGCCACGCTGTCTTCGGAACGCGAGGGCGCGGCCTCGGCCTGGGCGGAACTGGCGGCAATGACGAAACGCCCGATGGAGGGCATCACCGGCCTGTCCGATCTGCCACCCGACCAGGGTCAGCCGCAGCCGCTTTCCGTACTGCTGGCCCGGGGCGAGGCCGCGCGCACCGCGGCCGAGGTCCGGGTCGCCCGGGCCGGGCTGTTCCTGGGAATAGGTGCCAAGGCCTCGCTTGAACGAGACGGCGGGCTGGATGCCGGCCTGAAGCTGGACGGCAACGGCTTTGGCTTCGGGCGTGGCGACAACATGAAGGCCCTGGCCGAGACCGAGGAGGCCGCCCGCCGCAGGGTCGACGAGGCCGCCCGTGACGCCGACCGCCGGATCGTGGCGCTGGGCCGCGAGATCGCCGAACTGAACGCAGAACAGGCGCAGAACGCAAAGATCCTCGCCGAAATGGAGGCGAACCTCATCCTCTTCACCGAGCAGTACCGCGCCGGCGGGCGCAGTCTGATCGATCTTGTCGACCAGTTCGAGGCCGTGGTTGCCATGAAGCGCGGCCATGCATCGCTGAAATACCAGATCGCCCAGGCGCGGCTGGATATCGCACTCCTGCGCGGCGTGCTAGTGGACGGAGCCCAGATGTGACAGCGGACCGGATCGTCTCTTTCGACATGAATGCGGCCCGGGCTACCGCCCCGCGGCCGGTGTCCGCGCCGCAGCCGGTGCCGCCGCGCTACTCCAACCGGGCACAGAACCGGGCGCAGCTTGCCTCGGTCTATGCGGGAATCCTCGGCGCCGAAATTCCTGCAAGCGATCTTCTGGACCATATCCAGCTTGCCGCCGATGCCAGCGGCGGTCGCGTGGGCCTGGTCGAGATGGCCAAGGCGCTGCGGGCCGGCGGGATGGTGGTAAAGCTGCACAGCGCCGAACGGCTGGACCCCGAGGCCCTGCCGGCGCTGGCCGAAATGACCGGCGGGCAGGTCGTGCTCGTCCTGTGCCTGGCCGGCAACGGTCCCGAGATCTTTGACCCGACCGCCCCCGACCATCGCGCCGAAGTGCCGATGGAGGATTTCATGAAGGTCTACGAAGGGCGCCTCTTGCAGGCCCGCCCCTCGCTTGCCGACCTGGAACATCGCCACATCGACGCAAAGGCCGCGCGGCACTGGTTCTGGGGCGAGTTCCGCCACTACCGTCGGCCCTTCATCGAGATCTCGGCGGCCTCCATGGTGGCCAGCGTGCTGGCGGTGGCCGTCTCGCTGTTCTCGATGCAGATCTATGACCGCGTCATCCCCTACCAGTCGGAACCCACGCTCTGGGTGCTGGCGCTGGGCGTCGCCCTGGCGGTGATGTTCGAGGCGGTATTGAAACTCGCCCGCGCGGCGCTGATGGACACCACCGGCCGCAAGGTGGAACTTGCGATCCAGAACCGGCTGATGGCCCGGCTTCTGGGCATGAAGATGGCGCCGGGCGAGCGCAAGCCCTCCGAGGTCTTTGCCGCGATGCGCGATTTTGCCTCGGTGCGCGAATTCTTCACGGCATCGACCGTGGGCACGCTTGCCGACATTCCCTTCCTGATCGTCTTTCTTCTGCTGGTGGCATCGATCGGCGGCAATCTGGTCTGGGTGCTGGTGGTGGGAGGCGTGTTGATGGTGTTGCCCGGCTTCCTGTTCCAGCGTCGCATGCTGGCGCTGACGGCCAAGTCGCAGGGCGCCACGATCAGGGCGGCGAAGCTGCTCTATGAATCGGTGTTCGAACACGAGACGATTACCACCCAGCGCGGCGAGGATCGTGTCCGTCGGCTGTGGTCGGAACTGGTGACGCTGAATGCCGTGACCGGCAGCGAACAGCGTGACCTGACCGCCCGGCTGACGACCTGGGCCGCGGCCGTGCAGCAGGCAACCTATGTCGCCGCCGTGGTCGCCGGGACCTATCTGGTCTTTGCGGGCCAGTTCACGGTGGGCACGATCATCGCCATCGGCCTCTTGACCGGGCGGACGCTGGGCCCGCTGGCGCAGATCTCGTCCATGCTGGCGCGGTGGAGCCAGGTCAAGATCGCGATGACGGCGCTGGACCAGGTGGCGAATGCCCGCCAGGCGGAAGAAACCGGCCGCCGCTACCTGCGCCGCGAACAGCTGGCGGGATCGTTCGAACTGCGGCAGGTGGAATTCCGCTACGACGACAAGGCGGCCCCCTCGGTCGAGATTGCCGCATTGGCCATTCCGGCGGGGCAGCGGGTTGCGGTTCTGGGAACCAACGGTTCCGGCAAATCCACGCTGCTGCGCCTGATTGCCGGGCTTTACGAACCGACCAGGGGCCGCGTCCTTCTCGACGGGATCGACATGGGCCAGATCCATCCGCGCGACCTGCGCCGTGGCATCGGCTACCTGGGCCAGGACGTGCGGCTGATCGCCGGCACCATTCGCGACAACCTCAACATGAACCAGCTGGAACGCGACGACGATCGCCTGCTGGCCGCGCTGGACTTTGCCGGCCTCGGCCCCTTCGTGCGCAACCATCCCCGCGGGCTGGATCTGGAAATCCGCGAGTTGGGCGAGGGGCTTTCGGTCGGGCAGCGCCAATCGATCGGCTGGGCGCGGCTCTGGCTGCAGAACCCGCCGGTGGTGATCCTCGACGAGCCGACCGCAGCGCTGGACCAGACGCTGGAACAGACGCTGGTCAGCCGGCTGCACGGCTGGCTGGAAGGGCGGACGGCGGTCATCGCAACGCATCGGGTGCCGATCCTGGCGCTGACGACCCGGACGCTGATCCTGCAGAACGGTCGGCCGGCGGTGGACGGGCCGAAGGATGCGGTGCTGGCGCATCTGGCGCGGGCGGCACAGGGGGGCGGGACATGACGGCAGTCTGGTCGGAAGAGTTCGAAACCCGCACGCGCCGGCCCTCGGCCGTGGTCTGGGCCATCGCGGCGGCGCTGGCGGTGTTCCTGCTCTGGGCCGCGGTCGCCTGGGTGGACGAGATCGTCCGTGCACAGGGGACAGTGGTATCCTCTTCGCGCCCGCAGATCATTCAGAACCTCGAAGGCGGAATCCTCGCGGAGCTGGACGTGGCCGAAGGCGATGTGGTGAACCCGGGGCAAGTACTGGGGCGCCTGCAAGGCACGCAATACCAGTCTGCCGTGGATGATTTTTCCGACCAGATCGCCGGACTGGAAATCCGCAAACTGCGGATCGAGGCAGAGATGCGCGGCGACAGCCGGTTCTCGGTTCCCAAGGATCTGGCGCAGCGCGTGCCCGAGACGGTCGCCTCGGAAGCCACGCTTTTGCGGGCGCGAGCCGAGGATTTCGTCGCACGCAGGACCGGGGCGCAAGCCGTGGCCGAACAGGCGCATAAGGAACGCGACATCATGGAGCGGATGCATGCCCAGGATGTGGCGCCGCTGATCGAGGTGACGCGGGCAACAAAGGCCGCAAGCGATGCCGACAACCGGCTTTCCGATATCGTGACCCAGACCGAACTGGACCGTGCCAAGGAATATTCCGACACCCAGGCCGAACTGAGCACGCTGACGCAGAAGCTGAAGATCGCCGAGGACCAGCTTTCGCGCACCACGCTGGTGGCGCCGATGCGGGGCGTGGTGAACAAGATCGCGATTTCCACCATCGGCGGCGTGGTGCGGCCGGGCGAGGAAATCCTGCAGATCATTCCGCTGGACGAGGAACTCTATGTCGATGCCAAGGTGAAACCGCGCGACATCGCGGCCGTCCGGCAGGGCCAGACGGCCATGATCAAGCTGTCGGCCTATGATTATACGATCTGGGGCAACCTGAAGGGTGAGGTCACATTCGTGTCGGCCGACACCTTCACCGACGAACGCTCGCGCGCCGCAGATGGTGATCCGCATTACATCGTGACGCTGAAGGTCGATCTTGCACAGTTGACCGATCGGCAGAAGGGCCTGGAAATCCGCCCCGGCATGCAGGCCGACGTCGAGCTGGAAACCGGCGGCAAGACCGTTCTCACCTATCTGCTGAAGCCACTCTACAAGTCGAACGAAGCTCTGCGCGAAAGATAAGGGCAGATCCGGAGTTTTTGAAAACTCCGGACCGGAGCCTTTCAAGGCTCCGGTTCGATTTCTTCGAAGAAATCGAATTCGGCGTCAGCGTGCCCTCTGTGGGACGCCGGGCAGCACACAGAGCATTTCATAGAGCAGGTTCGCCCCGATCAATGCGGTATTTCCCGAAGGATCATAAGGCGGCGAGACCTCGACCAGATCACCGCCGACGATGTTCAACCCTGCGCAGCCCCGCACGATCTCCAACCCCTGCCAGATCGTCAGACCGCCAGGCTCCACCGTCCCCGTGCCGGGGGCAAAGGCCGGATCCAGGCTGTCGATGTCGTAGGAGAGATAGACCGGTGCTTTCCCGATCGTCGCACGGATCTCGGCCATCAGTGGCACAAGCGATTTGTGCCAGCAATTCTCGGCCTGCACCACGGTCCAGCCCTTGTCGCGACCCCAGTCGAAATCGTCGGGGCCATAGCCAGTCCCGCGCAATCCGATCTGGAACACCTTGTCGTTCTGCAGCAGGCCCTCTTCCCATGCGCGGCGGAACGGGCAGCCGTGAGCGACCTTCTCGCCAAACATCGTATCGTTGATGTCGGCATGTGCGTCGACATGGACCAGCGCCACCGGGCCATGCTTTCGGGCGATGGCGCGCAGGATCGGCCAGGTCAGGGTGTGGTCGCCCCCCATCGTCAGCGGAACCGCACCCTGCGACAGAATTCCGTGATATGCCGTCTCGATGATACCAATCGATTTCTTCAGATCGAAGGTGTTGATCGCCACATCACCGATATCCGCGCATTGCAGATGGTCGAACGGTGCGGCGCCGGTTGCCATGTTGTAGGGGCGCAGCATCCGGCTTTCGTCGCGGATCTGTCGGGGGCCGAGGCGTGTTCCCGGCCGGTTCGAGGTGCCGATGTCCATCGGGATGCCGCTGAAGGCGACGTCAAGCCCTTCGGCGGTGGCTTGCGCGGGCAGGCGCATGAAGGTGGCGGGGCCGCCGAAGCGCGGCATCTCGTTTCCGCCAAGGGGTTGGTTGAGCGGCATGGGCGAACCTCCTGTCTGTTGCACCCGGGCTGCAGCGGACGGGGGCCGAGGCAAGGGCCGGCCGCCGCTCCTCAGGGTTGATAGCTGCGCACCAGCGCCGCGGCAAGAAGGCTCCACCCGTCGGCCACGACGAAGAAGGCCAGCTTGAACGGCAGCGAGACCACGGCGGGCGGAACCATCATCATCCCCATCGACATCAGGATCGCCGAAACCACCAGGTCGATGATCAGGAAGGGCAGGAAGATCAGGAAACCGATCTCGAAGGCGCGCTGGATTTCGGACAGCAGGAAAGATGGCACCAGAAGCGACAGCGGAGCATCGACCGGGGCCGAGGCCGCCCGCGGACGCAGGGCATCGAGCGTCGCGAAAGTATCGGGATCCAGCCGCGCGGCCATGAACACGCGAAATGGCTGCGATGCCGCGGCAAAGGCTGCCGAAACGTCGATTTCGTTGCGGGTGAATGGGCCGATACCTGTCGTCCAGGCTTCGGTGAACACCGGATCCATGACATACCAGGTCAGAAACATCGCCAGGCTGACGATCAGCATGTTCGGCGGCGCCTGCTGCAGCCCGATTCCTTGCCGCAGGATCGACAGCACGGTGACGATGAAGGGAAAGCACGTCACCATCACTGCAAGGCCCGGCACGACCGACAGGACCGTCACCAGCAGCAGAAGCTGGATCGAGCGTCCCGCGAGGGTGTCGCCCGCACCCTGGTTCGAACCGAAATCCAGTGTCAATTCCTGTGCCGCGGCCAAGTGCGGGCCCGCAAGCAGCGCCAGAACCAGCGCTGCAATGAGTATCTTTTTCACAACCCCGCCTTCAGGTTGGCGACCTCGGTCAGGCGAACCGCCAGTTGACCGGCATTTTCGCCATCAAGCTCGGTCAGCTCGCCCCGTGCGATGAGCCGATCGCCGACGTAGAGCTCGACTGGATCGTCGACCCGCCGGTCGAGTGCCAGCACCGCATCGCGGCCGAGGCGGAGCAGGTCCTTTACCGGTGGTCGGGCACGGCCAACCGAGATGATGATCTCAATCGGAACCTGGGCGAAGGGGCTCGAGTCGGAAATTTCACTCATGGGGCGGGGTCTCCTGCGAAAGGCTGAAGAAGGCATGCACGGCCGCTGCGATTTCGGAGGAGGCGCGTGTGAGGTCGACCTTGGCCTCGGCTGCACCCAGGCGCAGATAGGCCTGGCCCTCGGCCAGTGTCGGCTCCTCGACGATGCAAAGCGGCAGGCCGGTCGCCTGGGTTACAAGGTTCTCCACTGCCGTGCGCGAGGAGGGGTTCAGCAGCAGATGCACTGGCTGGTCGCCCAGCTCCTCGGCCATGGGCATCAACTTTTCCAGCACCAGCGGCGCCAGCGTCTCGCGCGCGGTTTCGGGCAGCAGACGCTCGACCATCTCGGTCATCAGCGGCTCAAGACCACTGAGGATATGGGCGCGGGCCTCCTGATAGGTGAAGGACAGCGCCTGGAGATTTCGCGCCAGATCGGCCGCGATCCCCGCCTGATCCGCGGACCGCGCCGCGGCGGCATCATCCCATCCGGCCTGATAGCCCTGTTCATAGGCGGCCAGCTTCGCCTCTTCGAAGGCGGAAACCTCGGTCGTGATCACCGCGGGGCTGCGCGGCCCGGGTGTGCCCGTCTCGAACACTTCCAGCCGGGGCAGCGGCATCAGGCTGTCCCCTCTTCAGGTTCCAGCCAGCCGCGCAGGATCTCGATCGATTCGGCCTGCCGCTCTGCGATCAGGCGGCGCAGTCGGGCGGCGGGGTCCTCGGCCGCCGTTGCCGCTCCACTTGATCCGACGAGCGGCATCGCAGCCGGCAGGATGCCATCGTCGATCTCGCCCGTCAGGGCCTCGATCGCGGGGGGCAGGCCAAGGGGGGTGCCGCGGGGCGGCAGGATCTCGGCGCGCCGGCCGGCAAGGATCGGGCGCAGGACAAAGAGACCGAGAATCAGCGCCACGATGGCGAAGACCGCGATCTGGACCGCCGACAGGATGTCGATCGGGCCGATCGGGGGAAGCAAGCTTGTCTGCGCCTCGGTACCCTCGAAGGCTAGCTGCTGGAACTCCAGCGATTTCAGCGTAAGGACATCGCCGCGCGCCTCATCAAGGCCTACCGCTGACCCGACCAGTTCGCGCAGGGCGGCCAGCTCTTCCTCGCTTCGGGGCGACCAGACCGGCGCGCCGTTTGCATCGGGGGCCGTCACCCCGTCGACCAGCACGGCCACGGTCATCCGGCGAATGCCGCCCGGTGCCCGCGTCAGATCGCGACGGATTTCCGAAACCTCGTAATTCACCCGCTCCCGCGTTTCACTGCTTTGCGATTTTCCCGCGGCACCGGCCGCGGTATCCCCTTCCGGCAGGTTGGAGGCCACGGTCACATCGCCACCGGGTTCGGTGCTCGACTTCGTCGTCTCGGCCGTGTCCGACGAGATCGCCACGCGCCCCTGGGGATCGATCTTGCGTTCGCTGATCTGCTCCGATTCGGTCACGAGATCGACGGCCACCTCCACCACGGCCTTGCCTGCGCCCACCCGGGCCGCGAGCAACCGCTCGACCCGGTTGCGAATTTCCGCCGCGCGGTCGCTGGCGGCACCGCCCGACAGCGCACGATCCTCCGGTGCGGCAATCAACCCGCCCACGGTGTCGATGATCTGCACATCCTCGGGCCGCATGCCTGAGACAGCCGAGGCAACCAGATGTTTCAGTGCGCGGGCCTGTTCGTCGGACAGGGTCCCCGACACCGTGGTGACAGTGACGCTGGCCGTGGGCTGCACCTCGCGGCGAAATGGATCTTCCGGTCCCTGAGATATATGGACGCGCGCGGCCTTCACGTCCGGCACGGCAAGGATCGTGCGCGCCAGTTCGCCCTCTTTGGCGCGCCAGTAGGCCGCATCGAACATCTGCGATGTCGTGCCGAAGCCGGAGAGCGAATCGAGCAGTTCGTACCCCTGGCCGCCAGCGGAGGGCAGGCCTTCGCCGGCCAGCGTCATGCGCAAACTGTCGCGCATGCTGGCATCGACATAGATCGAATCGCCCCGCACCTCATAGGCGACGCCGCGCGTATCGAGCGCCGCGACCACCTCGCCCGCAGTGCGCCCGTCCAGCCCGGCATAGAGCAGGTCCATCCGCGGCGTCCCGGCCAGGCGCGCAAGACCCAGAACCGCAAGAAAAACCGCGATCGTTGCCCCGATCACGACGATCCTGCGGCGCAGTGTCAGGGCGGACCAGATCGACAACACGTTCTGCAAGGCGATACCTCCGGTCGAACTTCGCTCCGTGCCGTCATCCTTGAAGGGCGCCGATTAACAATCGGTTAGTGACATGCGGTCTACATTTGCCTCGAGCCTTTCGAATGGAGGTTTTTGTGGCTGAACCCGCAGAGGCGTCGGAAGACGTGCCAAAGAAGACATCGAAACTGCCGTTGCTGATCGGGCTGGTGCTGTTTCTCGTGCTCGGGGGTGGGGCGTTCTATGCGGTCTGGTCCGGCCTGATCCTCGGGTCGGCCGAAGGCGCTGCCGATGCCGAAGGCCAGGCAGGGGTGGAAAAGGCCGCGCTGCCCGATCTTGCCTTCGTGCCGGTCGATCCGGTGGTGATCTCGCTCGGGCCCGAGGCGGGCGGGCGGCACCTGCGCTTTTCCTCGCAGCTCGAGGTGGCGAAGGACAGCGTGTCGGAGGTGACGTTGCTGATGCCGCGCATCCTCGACGTGCTGAACAGCTATCTGCGCGCGATCTCGGTTCGCGATGTCGAAGACCCGAGCGCGATGGCGAAATTGCGGGCGCAGATGCTGCGCCGCGTGCAGATCGTGACCGGAGAGGGCCGCGTGCGCGACCTTCTCGTCACCGAATTCGTACTGAACTGAGGCCTCGTCATGAATCTTATTTCGGATGTTATCCTTTTTGCCGCCACCGTGGGCGCTACGGTCTATTGCTACGTGCTGGCGGCGCGATTGCGGCGCTTCACCACACTTGAATCGGGGATGGGCGGCGCGATTGCGGTGCTCTCCGCGCAGGTCGACGACATGACCCGTGCGCTGGAAAAGGCGCAGGGCGTGGCCAGCACCTCGGAAACCCGGCTAGAGGATCTGACGACCCGGGCCGATGCGCTTGCCCGGCAGCTCGAACTGCTTGTCGCCTCGCTGCACGACCTGCCCGAGGCGCAGCAGCCCCGCGCCGAAGCCGAACCCGAGGATGAGGCCCGCCGTGTGCGTTTTGTCCGCCGCCGCGCAAGCCGCGACACGATGGAGGCCGCCGAATGATGCGAAGGGTCGGGCGAGGGGCGCTGGTCGCGATCGCCCTGATGTTTGCTTCATCGGCCGCGCTAAGGCTGGGTGATGGGCTTGGTGCGTCGCTGGCGCGCGCGTCAGAGAACGAGACGGTCGCGTCGACGGCCGATGACGGCTGCAAGCTGCCCTCGGAACTCTCCGCTGCCCTGGCGGAACGGGAGGCACGCATTCTGGCACAGGAGGCGGCGTTGTCCGACAAGGCGGCGGCGCTGACGCTGACCGAGGATGTGCTGCGCGGCAAACTGGAGGAGATGCGCGCGGCGGAGGCCGAGTTGCGCAAGACGATCGCCATCGCCGACAGCGCCGCAGAAGACGATCTGGCCCGCCTGACGACCGTCTACGAAACGATGAAGCCAAAGCAGGCGGCGGCACTTTTTGACGCGATGGAGCCCAATTTTGCTGCCGGCTTCCTGGGGCGGATGCGGCCCGACGCCGCGGCAGCCGTCCTGGCCGGGATGTCGCCGGATAAGGCCTATGCCGTCAGCGCAATTCTTGCGGGGCGCAATGCGCTGGTCCCCAAGAACTGAATTGGCGGAATATTAACCCCTGACCGCAAGGATAGAGGGCGACTCTTCTGGGGGCGTTGGAATGTTCGGTCTGATCGGTATTGTGGTGATTCTGGTGATGGTCTTCGGCGGCTATGTTGCCGCCGGCGGCAAGATGCAGATCATTCTCAAGGCGCTTCCCTTCGAGCTGGTGATGATCGGCGGTGCCGCCATCGGCGCCTTCCTGATTTCGAACGATTTCTCTGCCGTCAAACACGCCGTCAAGGACATCGGCAAGGTGTTCAAGGGCGCGAAGTGGAAGCCGGCCGACTACCGCGACCTTCTCTGCCTCCTGTTCGAACTGGTGCGCCTGTCCAAGGCCAATCCCGTGGCCCTGGAAGAGCATATCGAAAGCCCCGAGAATTCGGCGATCTTCGGCCGATATCGCCGGATCCAGCAGGACCATGACGCCGTGGAGCTGATCTGCGACACATTCCGCGCCGCCGCGATGAACTACGACGACCCGCATCAGGTGGAAGAGGTGCTGGACAAGCGGATGGAGGTGCAGATGCACCATGCCCTGCATTCGAGCCACGCGCTGCAGATCATGGCCGACGGCCTGCCGGCACTGGGAATCGTCGCTGCCGTTCTGGGCGTGATCAAGACCATGAGTGCGATAGACCAGCCACCCGAGGTTCTGGGCAAGATGATCGGCGGCGCTCTGGTCGGCACCTTTCTTGGCGTCTTTCTCGCCTATGGTCTGATGGGCCCGTTTGCCGCCCGCGTGAAGACCGTGGTCGAAGAGGATGCGCATTTCTACCAGTTGATACGCGAGGTCCTGGTGGCGAATCTGCATCGGCATCCGGCCAATATCTGCATCGAGGTTGGCCGCCAGAACACGCCGCATCACATGCGTCCCGGTTTCGGCGAGTTGGAAGAGGCCTTGCGCGCCCTGAAGCAGGAGGCGGCATGATGCGGCTGGTGCTGCCGCTGCTTCTGGTGCTGGCCGGGCCGGCGGCGGCCGAGGTGGCGCGGGTCAACACGGGTGAGCACGCGGACTTTACCCGCATCGTGATCGAGGCGAGCGCGCTGCGCGACTGGCACCTCGGCCAGATTGCCGGCGGATATGAACTGGCTGCCGGGCCGGAGATCACGGGGTTCGATCTGAGCCGGGCGTTCCAGAAGATTCCGAGGGACCGGGTCTCCGGGCTATGGCGCGATGTCGATACCGGCCGCCTGCATATTGCACTGGCATGCGCCTGCCAGGCTGTTGCCTTCGAACTCCGGCCGGGAATCGTGGTGATCGACGTGAAGGCAGGCGCCCCTCGGAACGAGGAGATCATCGAAACCTTGCCCGATGCCGCGCCGCCAGCCGAACCATCGGATCGCGGACAGTACAATTGGCTTGCGCTGCGCGAGGAAACCATCGCGGCGCCGGCGCCCGCGGCCCTTGTGACGGAAGATATCGATTTTTCGCCGTTGCGCGAAGCGCTTCTCGAGCAGGTTGCACGCGGCGTGGCAGAGGGGGTGGTCGATGTTGCACAATCCCCCGATCTGGCAAAGCCGCGCGCAAACCTGGCCGAGGTGCCGGGGCTGCGGATTGGCCTGGGCGAACTGCCCGGCGTAAAGGCAAGAAATCCGCACGATCCGATGGCAAGCCTGACCGCCGATGGCGGCATCTGCCTGGCGGATCAACAATTCCAGGTCGAAACCTGGATTCTGGATGGTCCGGTGGCGGCACAGATCGGCCCCGGACGATCCGGATTGCTCGGGGAATTTGACACGCCGAAGACGGCCGCCGTCCTGCGCGCGACCCGCCTTTACCTTGCCTTGGGTTTCGGGGCCGAGGCCCGCCAGATGATTGATCTGCTGTCAGTGCCGGACGAAGAAGCAGCTTTCCTGCGTGAGATGACCTGGATTGTCGATCTTGAGCCGCCGCCCGCCAATCCGCTGGCCGGGCAGGAAAATTGCGATTCCACTTCCGCGCTCTGGGCCACCCTGGCGCTTGCGGTCGGCGGGGATGAGCCGGCGCGCCCGATCAATGCGAATGCGGTGGCGCGCAGCTTTTCTGCCCTGCCGGTGCATCTGCGTCGCCAGTTGAGCCCCACCTTGACGCAGTTTTTCCTGCAACGCGGCGATACCGCGACCGCGCGTCTCCTGCGTGACGCAACCCTGCGCCCGTCCAGTGAAGCCGGGACCAGGGTGGACCTTATGGATGCCGGCTATCGTCTTGCGACCGGAGATGCCGACGGCGCAGCGAAAGAGGCCATGACGGCGCTCGCGTCGGGTGGTGGCGATGGACCAGACGCCGCGATCATGCTGGTTCATGCGGCATTTGCCGGCGACCGCGTCGTTCCGTCCGACCTGCCGGCCACAATCGCCGCATTTCTGATCGATGCGCGGCGAACCGATCGTGAGGCGCGGCTTGCGCGCGCGCTGGTGCTTGCATTCGCGATGTCGGACGATTTCGAGGCGGCATTCGACGCGCTCGCCGAAAGCCCGCAAACCGCGCCCGAGCTCTGGCAACTCGCGGCCGATGCTGCGACGGATGACGTGTTGCTGCGTCATGCGCTGATAGTGCCATCCATCACCATCGATGACGATACCGTCCTGCGCATCGCCGGACGCCTTCAGGCGCTGGGCTTTCCGCAACAGGCGCTGGGCTGGCTCGGCCGCGGCAAGGCCCCTGCCGCCGAGGCCCGGATGATCGCAGCCCGCGCGCATCTGGCACTGCGCGACGCACGGGCAACCATCCTTGTTCTTGAGGGGGATCGGAGCAAGGAGGCGGAGGATATTCGCGCGCGGGCGTTGCTGCAGCTTGGCGATGTGACGGCCGCTGCCGCCGCCTTCGACCGCGCCGATCTGGCAGAAAAGGCCGATGCCGCACGACGTGCGGCCGCCGAATGGCCGCTGGTGGCCGAGATCGGCGCCGAGCCGTGGAAGACCGCCGCGCTGCACGCTCTGCCGCCACGCCCTGCCGATCCGACCGCAGGACCCATTGCCCAGGCCGTGGCGCTTTCTGACGACAGCGCGGCATCGATGACGGCGGCAACGGCGCTGCTTGATGCCGTGCTATCACCCGCTCCGTAACCCTTTCGAAAGGCTGGCGGTCCTAGCCTGATCTGGGCCGATTCGGGCTCGCCCAGTCCAGGACTGACAGAATGTCGCCCTTTTGCCTTTCGTGCTTGCTGGCTCTTTCGGTTGCATCCGCCGTGCCGGCGTTTGCCTCGCCTGCAGATCTCTGTCTCGATGCGGCAAGGACGGCCGCAGAAGACACCGGCGTTCCGTTGCGGATCCTGGTTGCACTGTCGTTGACGGAGACCGGCCGCGGCGGTGCGGCCGACGAAGGGATGGAACCCTGGCCATGGACGCTGAACCGCGCGGGGGCGGGCCAGTGGTTCGAAACCAAGGACGAGGCGCTTCACGCATTGGACGATATCCTGGCGGAGGGGGCGACGAATGTCGATCTCGGCTGTTTTCAGCTCAACTGGCGCTGGCATGCTGCGGCCTTTCCTTCGGCGGCGGCGATGCTCGATCCCGAGACCAATGCACGCTATGCTGCGCGGTTCGTGGCGCACCTCTATGACAAGACCGGCGACTGGCGCGCAGCCGCGGCGGCCTATCACTCTGCCACCCCGGAACGTGCCGAGATCTATCTGGCCCGCTTCGACCCGATCTATGCCGCCCTGGGCGAGCCCCTGCCCCGGGTGGAACTGGCTGCAGCTACGCCGCGCGAAAATCTCTTCCCGCTTCTTCAGGCCGGGGCCACGCTGACCCCCGCATCGCTTGTGCCGATGTCGGCCGCGCCGCGACCGCTGTTCGGGGGGTAAAATGGATCTCCGCGCGCTGTTCCGGCCGACGATCCTGCTTGCCCTCGCCCTGATGGCGGTCATCGGGATGATGATCCTGCCGATTCCTGCCGGCGTTCTCGACATCGGCCTTGCACTCAGCTTCGCGCTGGCGATCCTCATGCTGACCGTCACGTTGTTCATTGAGCGTCCGCTCGATTTCTCGGCCTTCCCGACGGTTCTTCTGGCCTCGCTCCTGCTTCGGCTTTCGCTCAACGTCTCTTCGACAAAGCTGATCATCGGCCAGGGTCACACCGGGACAGCCGCGGCGGGCCATGTGATCCAGGGGTTTGCCGATTTCATCATGGACGGCAATATCGTCCTTGGCCTGGTGATCTTCATTGTCCTTCTGATCGTCAACTTCGTCGTCATCACCAAGGGGGCGGGTCGGATGGCGGAGGTCGGCGCGCGATTCGCGCTGGACGGGATGCCGGGCAAGCAGATGGCGATCGACGCCGACATGTCTGCCGGTGCCATCGGCCATGAGGAGGCAAAGCGCAGACGCGAGACCGAACTGGCCGAGACGACGTTTTTCGGCTCGCTCGATGGCGCATCGAAATTCGTCAAGGGCGATGCCGTGGCGGGCCTGCTGATCACCGGGCTCAATCTGGTCGTTGGGCTGGTTGTCGGCATCGTCTTGCATGGAATGGATGCCGGGCGCGCCTTTGAGACCTATGCCATCCTCACCGTGGGCGACGGTCTTGTCAGCCAGATTCCCGCCGTGATCATTTCGGTCGCCGCGGCGCTTTTGCTGTCGAGGGGCGGGACAAAGGGGGCGGCGGATGTGTCGTTCTTCGCCCAGCTCGGCCGCTATCCGGCAGCGCTTGCAACCGTTGCGGGGTTGATGGCGGCCTTTGCGGTGGTTCCGGGCATGCCGTTTTTTCCCTTCATGGCGGCGGCCCTGGCGCTTGGCACCGCGGCCTGGTTCGGCGGCCGCCGGCGGCCGGAAGCCGCCCCCGCCGTAGCCGAGACGCCGGCGCCCCGGCGCCAGATCGGCGACATCCTCGATTTCGATGAGATCCACATCGAATTTGCACCGAATCTTGTGACCATGGCGCTGGACCCGGCCACCGGGCTCGATGGGCGCATCTCCAACATGCGCAATCATATTGCTGCCAGCTACGGGCTGATCTTGCCTGAAATCCGCCTGACGGACGAGGCAATGCTGCCTGCGGGGCAATATCGCATCCGCATCCAGGGTGTCGAACGGGTGTCGAGCCGCATCCTGCCGGACCGCATGCTTGTTCTTCTGACCGAGGGCGTGCGTGCGCCCGAGGGCGAGGATGTGAAAGAGCCGGTCTATGGCGCCCCGGCCCGTTGGATCCGGCCCGACCTGCAGGAGGACGCGATTCTTGCTGGGTTGACGGTGGTCTCGCCGGCCGAGGTACTGGCGACGCATCTGCTGGAGGTGCTGAAGTCGAACCTTGCCCGCCTGCTGTCGCTGCGTGGGCTGCGCCGGCTTCTCGACGAATTCACAAACCTTTCCGACCGCGCGCGGGGCGAGGCAAACAAGCGGCTGCTTGACGAGCTGATCCCCGACAAGGTTCCGATGGACCTGCTGCATGCCGTCCTGCGCCTTCTCCTCGAGGAGCGGGTGTCGGTCCGCAACCTGCCGCTCATTCTTGAAGCCATAGCCGAGGCACGCGGCCTTGGTTCGCCCGAGGCGGTGTCGGAACATGTCCGCCAGCGGCTGGGTTTCCAGATCGTTGCCGATTACCGTCGTGCGGACGGGATGGTGCCGCTGATCCAGCTGGCGCCTGAATGGGAACGCATGTTCCAGACACATCAGATTGAGGGCAACCGCGATGTGGCCCTGCCGCCCGACCTGTTTTCGAAACTGGCCAATGGCATCGCCGACCGGCTGGGCCAGGCGGCTGATGCCGGGGCGATGCCGGCGCTTGTCACTTCGGCGGCACGGCGGCGTTTCCTGCGGACTGTCGTCCAGGCACGCGGCCTTGTCACCCCCGTCCTGTCCTACGAGGAAATCGGCACCGACAGCCGGCCGGCGCTCCTGGGCCAGGTTGCGGCATGAACGGGCTGGTTGCCCAGCTTTCCGCCCTGTCCGGTCTTGCCGAGGGCATGATCTGGCAGGTGGCGCTGGTGTTTCTGCGGGTCGGGGGTTTTGTCGCGATGCTGCCGGCGCTGGGTGAACAGGCGCTGCCGTTGCGGGTAAAGCTTGCCGCGGCCGTGGCGATCACCCTGATCGTGGCGCCGGGCGTCGAGGTCGCTGCCGGTGTTGCCCCGGGGCCGCTCGGGCTGATTGCCGAGGCGGTGACCGGCCTTGCACTTGGCTTTGGATTGCGGCTGACGGTTCTGGGCCTGCAGATGGCTGGAACGCTTGCCGCGCAATCCCTCTCTCTGGCGCAGATGTTCGCGGGGACCGGACCGGAGCCCGCGCCGATCGTCGCGAATCTGCTGTTCCTGTCCGGCGTGGCGCTGTTTCTGGCAATGGGTGGGCTGGCCCGCAGCGTCGAACTGCTGCTGCTGTCCTACCAGATGATCCCGGCCGGGGGTGCGCCGGATCCTGCGGCCCTCGCCAGTTGGGGTCTTGGTCGCGTCGTCCGGATCTTTGCGCTGTCTTTCGCTCTTGCCGCGCCCTTCGTGCTTGCAGCACTGCTCTACAACCTTGCGCTTGGTGCCATCAACCGCGCCATGCCGACCCTTATGGTCAGTTTCATCGGAGCGCCGGCTCTGACGTTGGGCGGGTTGATCCTGCTTGCGCTCGCGGCGCCGCTCGTGCTCGAGGTCTGGCAGACTGCAATGGAACGGGCGCTCGCGGCGCCTTTTTCAGGATAGGCCATGGCAGAACAGGACGATGACAGCAAGGAATTCGCGCCATCGCAGCGCCGCCTCGACAAGGCCCGCGAAGACGGTGATGCCATTCGCTCCGAGGAACTGCAGGCCGCCTTTGCCATGGGCGGCCTTCTGCTTGCGCTGGCCGCTGCCGGTGGCTGGGCCGTCCGGCAGGCAGGTAGCGCGGGGGCAGAGTTCCTCTCGCGGCCCGATCTTCTGGCCCGCTCCAGCGCGGCTGAAACGGCCGGCCTGGCGCTGCGGATGTTCGGCCTGCCGCTGCTTTTGCTTGCGGGGCCGGCGCTGGCAGTGCTGGGCTGGCTGATCGGCTCCAAAGGGCTGATCCTTGCGCCGTCGCGGCTGGCGATCAAGCTTTCGCGCCTGTCGGTCATCTCCAATGCAACACAGAAATTCGGCCGCGCCGGGCTTGTCGACTTCGCGCGCCGTGCGCTGAAGATGCTGGTTATCGGCACGGTTCTGGCACTTTACCTGATGGCCGGCGCCAGCGTGCTGTTTCAGTCGGCGCAGCTGGACACCGGGCAGATCGCATTGCTGATGGGCGACCGGATCCTTGGTTTTCTCGGGCTTGTGGTGCTGGTTGCTGCCGTCTTCGGCGCGGTCGACTACCTCTGGCAGCGCATGGAATTCCTGCGGCGCCACCGCATGAGCCGAAAGGAAATGACCGATGAGATGAAGGACAGCGAAGGCGATCCGCATCTCAAGGCCGACCGGCGTCGCCGCGCGCAGGAGATTGCAAACCGCAAGATGCTGGTCGACGTGCCGAAGGCCGATGTGATTATCGTGAACCCGACGCATTACGCCGTTGCCCTGCGCTGGGATCGCAAGAAAGGACATGCGCCAGTGTGCGTGGCCAAGGGCGTGGACGAGATGGCGGCGCGGATCCGCGCCCTTGCGCAGGAGGCAGGCGTGCCGATCCGCCGGGACCCGCCGACGGCGCGCGCGCTTTTTGCGGTACTCGATGTCGGTCAGGAGATCCGGCGCGAGCATTATGCGGCCGTTGCCGCGGCGATCCGCTTTGCCGATGCATTGCGCCAGCGTGCGCCGAAAAGGGGTGTGACATGAAAGATGAGCGTCTGCCGCGGCTGATCGCAATGGCGGCGATGGTCCTCGACGCGAAAAGTGCCGCTCTGCGCAAGACGCAAGCAGCTTGCACGGCGTTGAAGGCGCAGCGCGAGGCACTCGACCGGCCGGCTCCCGAGCCGGCAGATCTTGGCGCTGCGAGGGCGGCGTTGGCCTATGAGGCCTGGGCTGCCGTCCGGCGCGCCGAGATCGACGCGCGTCTTGCAGTGCAGGAGGCGCAGGCGAAGGTACAGATGGCGGAAGCCCGCCGTGCCTTCGGGCGTCACCTGGTTCTTGAGCGGATGGCCGGAATGCCGCGCTGATCAGCCGTCCTGCCGTGCGATATCGGTAATCAGCACATCGGTGACGGAGGACCCGAGGACACCTGCGGCTTTTTCGGTCAATGCCTTGCGCAGGAAGACGAGATTCGATGCATCTGTGAAGGATCCGCGAAAGCCGCCGGTGTTGGCATGGTCGAACAGCACCTGCAGGAAGGCGTCGCGCAGCTTTGGCTCCTTGGCATAGACCGCCTCCGATGTGCCGGTGGCCACTTCGAGGCTGAGCGTCAGGATCACCATCGACACGATGCGACCGCCTTCCAGGACTGGAACGATGAACTGGTTGTTCAGCTTCACATATTCCGGCTGTGTTGTCGCGCTGCTCTCTTCGGCGTGCTCGCCCCCGGCCGCGGCGTGCTCCTCACCCGCCGTGGCGGCAGGACGCAGCAGAAAACCTGCACCGCCCCCGGCCACAAGGCCGAGAAGGGCGAGGATCACGGGAAGTAGTTTGCGCATGGCGGCTCAGAACGGCAGGAGCACATCGGCCACTTGCTGACCGTAGCGCGGTTGCTGGACTTCGGAGATGCGGCCGCGGCCGCCGTAGGAGATTTGGGCCTGGGCGATCTTGTCATAGGTTATTTCGTTTCGGCGCGAGATATCGGCAGGCCGCACGAAGCCGGTGACGATCAGCTCGCGCAATTCGTAGTTGACCCGTACTTCCTGGCGGCCCTCGACGCGCAGGACGCCATTCGGCAATTCCTCCACCACCGTCGCCGCCACGCGCAGCGCCAGCTTTTCGGACCGGGCGATATCGCCGTTGCCTGCGAAAGAGGAGGCAGACGAGGTTTCGACCGCATCGGCCATGCTGGCCCCTTCGGGCAGGCTTTCATCAATCCGCTGCGGAATGCCGAACATTTGCGGAATGCCCATGCTTTGACTTCCGGTGCGATTGCGGCCCGAAGAGTTCGACATCTTCGCACTGTCATCGATCTCGATCACCACGGTCAGGATGTCGCCGCGGCGCGCGGCACGCCGGTCGCCGAGAAGCGATTCGGACCCAGCCGTCCAGAGCGAGGAGGCATCGGTCGGCCCCGAAGGATCGGCAACTTCGGGCAAGGGCATGGAATAAAGCGCATATTGCGCATTGCTGCCCTCGACCGGCGTAAATCCGGGGGCCCGGCCGACCGCGGCCAGTTGCGAACACCCCGCGGCGAGCAGACAGAAAAGAACGGGAAGGCGGGTCAAGGCAGATCTCCGACGTGGACGGCGCCATCCGGGCCGATGACGCCGGTGACAGTGGTGCGCGAGCCGAGGTTCATCACCCGGATTTCCTCGCCCGCGCCGCCGCGGGCCAGTGCCCGGCCTTCGGCGCGGATGCTGAGGCCGCCGGCACGGTACAGCAGGGTGACAACGGCATTGCGTTCGACCAGCGCCGGTGCGCCGAGGTCGGCGGTGCGGACAGGACGTCCGGCATAGATCGCGACGCGGGTCTCCAGCCCGACCGCTGCCTCGGGCGAGGTCGCGGCCCCGGCAATCTCGGCATCGACCGTCATCACATCTCCTTCGGAAATGACAGTGCGGGCCGGCAGCGTGCGCGCGGCAATCAGGCTGTCGGCCAGAGCGGCGCCGGGAAGCAGGGTGAGGATCAATGCCAGTCGCATCAGCGGACCTGCGTCGTGGCGGCGAGCATCTGATCGGCCGCGGTGATGACCTTTGCGTTCAGCTCATAGCCGCGCTGGGCCTTGATCAGCTCGGTGATTTCGCGAACGGCATCGACCGAACTTTCCTCGAGATACCCCTGCCGCAGGCTGCCCATGCCATCGCTTCCCGGATTGGCAACGATGGGTGTGCCGGAAGCGGCGGTTTCGAGAAAGAGGTTCGACCCGATGGCCTCCAGCCCCTTTTCGTTGACGAAACCCGTCAGGGTCAGTTGCCCCAGCAACTGCGGCTGCACCTGGTTCTCGAAATAGGCATAGACCTCGCCCTCGACATTTATTGCGATCGAGGTGGCGTCCTGGGGAATGGTGATCCCGGGCGCCACAGAATAGCCGTCGGAGGTGACGATCTGCCCCTCGGCCGAACGTTTTAGCGATCCGTCGCGGGTATAGGCCGATCCGCCGGATGGAAGTGTCACCTCCAGATAGCCGGTCCCGTCGATGGCAAGATCAAGATCGCCCCCGGTGGCCGACAGCGACCCCTGCGCCAGCACCACCGACACGGCTGCAGGGCGCACGCCGAGGCCGATCTGCACGCCGGCGGGCAACATGGTTCCATCGCTGGCGGAAACCGTACCCGGCCGTGCAAGTTGCTGATAATGCAGGTCGGCGAAATCGGCGCGGCGGGCGTTGTAGCCCGTGGTCGACATGTTGGCGAGGTTGTTTGAAACCACGTCGACCTTCATCTGCTGGGCCGCCATGCCGGTTGCGGCAATATGCAGGGCCTTCATCTCTATCTCCCCAGGGTCTGGATCACGCTGCGGGCACGGCTGTCCTCGGCATCGAGGAATTTCTGCCCCATCTCATAGGCCCGCTGGACCTCGATCATCCGGGCGATTTCGGTCACGGGATTGACGTTGCTCTCCTCAAGAAAGCCCTGCATCAGCCTGCCACCCTCGGCCGGCTGCACGGCGCCGCCGTCGAACAGTGCGCCGGATTGGTGGCGCAGTGCCTCGGGGTCGGTCGGAAGCCACAGGCCGACCTGCCCCACCGCCTCGCCATTGACCGAAAGCGTACCATCGGCCCCCAAGAGCGCATTCGCGCCCGGAGGAACAAAGACGGGTGCGCCCCCGGCATCGAGCAGGCGATACCCCTCCGGCGTGACAAGTTCGCCTTCGGCCGAGGGCGTGAATGCACCGGCCCGGGTTAGCCGGTTTCCCTGCGGGGTTTCGATCAGGAAGAAACCCTCGCCCTGGATGGCAAAATCGAAGGTTCCGCCCGTCTGGCTGAGGCCGGCCTGCGACAGGTCGACGACACGTCCCGTGGCATGCGGGATCGACAGCGAAACCTCCCCCTCGATCCGGGCGACATGTTCTGCGAAGACAACGCCCTCGCGCCGGAAGCCGGTGGTCGAGAGATTGGCGATATTGTTCGCCACAACCTGCATTTCCCGCATCAATCCCGACTGGCGGGACAGCGCGACATATCCGGCGGCGTCCATCGCTATCGCCCCACGATGGCAGGGAGGACCGCGCCGGTGAAGAAGGCGACGAGGGTTCCGGTCATGAAACTCATCGAGACCCAGAAGACGGCCATCATGGCCGCGACCTTGGGAACGAAGGTCAGCGTCATTTCCTGAACCGAGGTCAGGGCCTGAAAGAGGCCGATCACCACGCCGGCGACAAGCGCCACGACCAGTAGCGGCGCCGAGATCTTCACGGCGACCCAGAGCGCCTGTCGCAGCACATCATAGATTTCAGCCTCGGTCATACCGGCATCCTCAGGATTTCCTGATAGGCCTCGACCACGCGGTCGCGCAGCGTGGCAACCGTTTCGACCGCCAGTTGCGACGAGGCAAGGGCCTGAACAAGGGCATGCGGGTCGGCGCCGCCGGTCATGGCGGCGCGCGCCGTCTGTTCGTGCATGGCCAGGGTTTCGGCGAAGTTTTCCACCATCAGGCCAAAGGTCGCGCCCTCGCCGGACGAGGGCTGTGGCGCCGCGGCCGTTCTGGCCTGCGCATAGCTTTGGGCGGCGACATGGGTTATCGCATCCATTCTGGATCTCCTTATCGACGCAGAAGGTCGAACAGGCTCTGCGTCATCTGGCGGGCCTGATCGAAAAGTTTCAGATTGGCTTCGTAGCTGCGCTGGGCCTCGCGCGCGTCGGCGATCTCGATCACCAGATCGACGTTCGAACCGGAATAATAACCCGTCTCGTCGGCAAGCGGATTGGTGGGGTCGTAGATCGGCGGCAGCTCGGTCCGATCCAGTCGGACGGGACCGGCCTCGACCAGGCCACTGTCCATTTCCGCTTGGAAGCCGATCACCTTGCGGCGGTAGCCGGGCGTATCGGTGTTTGCGATGTTTTCCGACACATGTTTCAGCCGTTCGGCCTGGGCCCGCATGCCCGATGCGGAAAGTGCGAGCGCGGAGGTCAGATCGTTCATCGCTTACCTCCCGCGGCCAAGCGCTGCGCGAATCACTTCGGATGTGGAACGGTAGATGGCGAGAGCCATCTCATGCTCTTGCCGGACCTCGGCGGATTTCGTCATTTCCAGTTCGAGCGAAACCGAATTCCCGTTTGGAGCGCCCGCTTCCACCACGACCTGCGCCTGGTATCCCGCCAGGGCGGGCGCCGTGGTCAAATGTCCTGGCCGCGTGGCGGCCATATCCATCGCGCGATCGGCATAGACTTCGGCAAAATCGGCGATGTCGCGCGCCCGATATCCCGGCGTATCGGCATTGGCGACGTTTTGCGCAATGACACCCATGCGCGCACCGGCATGGGCGGCAAGGTCTTGCGCCATTCTGGTAATTTCCAGCTTCTGAAACATCGGGGCTTCTCCCTCGATCACCTTCACCAAGACTTAAGAGTGATTCCTTTAAAAACCGTAATCGGCGGACAAAAAGGAAAAATCATGGGTCGAATCTTCGATGCGCTGCAGGCGGAAATTGCCACGGTGGTGCCGGTGCGCGATGTCGGCAGGGTGGCTGAATCGTCGCGGGGAACCATCCTCGTGTCCGGTCTTGCGGCGGCGCGGCTGGGCGATCGCGTGGTCGCGGAAACCGGCGTGGGGCCGCTTGCCGGCGAGATCATCCGTCTTTCCGCCCGCGGTGCCCAGGTCCTGCCGGAGGATGCGCCGGATGGCATTGCCATCGGCAACCGGGTGGAACTGGTTGGCGCCGCGACGGTTGCGCCCGACATGAGCTGGCTCGGCCGCATTGTCGATCCGCTCGGCTGCCCGCTCGATGGTCGGCCGTTGATGCCCGGAACCGACCGCCGCACCATGGTCGCATCCCCCCTGCCACCCGCCCAGCGCCGGAGCATGGGGGAGCGGCTTTCGACGGGCGTCGCCGCATTCGACACGCTGCTGCCGCTGGTGCGCGGGCAGCGAATCGGGCTTTTTGCCGGATCGGGCGTCGGCAAATCGTCACTGCTGGCAAAGTTCGCCCGCGGCGTTGCGGCCGATATCGCCGTGATCGCCCTGGTGGGTGAGCGCGGCCGGGAACTGCGCGAATTCACGGAGCGGGTTCTTGGCCCGGCCGGCATGGCCCGGTCGGTGGTGCTGACCGCCACCTCCGACCAGTCGCCGCTGATGCGTCGGCGCTGTGCGCTATCGGCGATGACCGTGGCCGAGCACTTCCGCGATCAGGGCCTGCATGTCCTGCTGCTCGTCGATTCGGTCACGCGCTTCGCCGAGGCGCATCGCGAGGTGGCGCTGGCCTCGGGGGAGCCTGCGAGCCTGCGCGGCTACCCGCCCTCGACGGCCCATGCGATCATGTCGCTGGCCGAACGCGCGGGTCCGGGGGCAGCCGACGGGGGTGATATTACGGCAGTGTTCTCGGTGCTGGTCGCCGGTTCGGACATGGATGAGCCGGTGGCTGACATCCTGCGCGGCACGATTGACGGCCATGTCGTGCTGGACCGCAAGATCGCCGAACGCGGGCGTTATCCGGCCATCGATCTGCTGCGATCGGTCTCGCGCAGCTTGCCGGATGCGGCGAGCGAAGAGGAAAACAGCCTGATCGCCGATGCCCGGCGGGTTCTGGGAGCTTATGACCGTGCCGAGATGATGATTCAGGCCGGGCTCTATGTCCCCGGCAGCGACCGGGCCATTGATCGGGCGATCCGTCTCTGGCCGGCACTTGATGCCTTTCTGGCCGAGGATGCGCCGATAGGTGGCCCGCCGGCCAGCTTTGCGCGGTTGCGCTCTCGCCTCGGGGATTGAGGGTCAGCGGCGGAGAATCTGCAGCGCAATCGAGGCCGCGCTTTGCGGCGGCGCGATATTGGCGATTTCGTCGCGCAAGATGAATCTGCGCACCAGCGCGTCGGTCTTCTCGCGATCCGCGAACTGGCTGATCGTGGCGTCGCCGAAGACGGCCGTCGCCCGCGCCTTGAACAGGCTCAACTGCTGGTCGACATCCAGTTTTGCCGTGCTGGGCAGCAGCCCGAGTGCGGTCTGGAACACGGCACGCAGCGGCTCGTTTCCCATGATGGTGAACCACTTGGTGTTTTCAGTCGAGGGTTTGCCCGCAAGGTCGCTCAACATGCGCTCGGCATTCAGGGCAAGGCGGTAGCTGTTATTCTGCTCGCCCACCGCGGCCTCGAACTGGCGCTGACCGTACAGGTCGAGTGTGCGGTCGGCGAAATCGGAAAGCTTGGTCGAGGGCGTGCCGAGATCGAAGCCGAAATCCGCGGCCATCGTGTAATAGGCCTTGTCCGAAAGCCGGTTGGCAAGATCGGATCGGTCGAGCGTCCCGTCCGACAGAACCTTGCGGATGAAGGCCCGGTTGTCGATATCGGCGTCCAGGCCGTAAGCCCCCAGCGCAACCTTGAGCAAGCGCCGGTCGGAGACCAGATCTTCGGCCGTGTCGACCGTGCCGATCTTGCTGGCGAAATAGTCGGCATCGCGCTTCATCGCGGCAGTAGCAGTGAAATGGGTCTGTTGTTCTGCAAGCGTCCGCTTGAGAAAGGCCCAGCCGGCATAGCCGGTCAACGGCAATACCGGCTGAAAGCTCATGCTCGCCCCGCAGCGAGCAGGCGCTCTTCCCGGGGCAATAGGCCGCGCAGGGCCTTGAGTGCCTGATAATGCTGTTCTGCCAGGAAGGCGGAACTCGCCTCGGTCAGCAGACGGCGGCTGTCGGGGTCTGTCAGCACCTGCGACAATTGCTCGATCCCGCGGAGAAGCTGCATCCGCATCTCGCTGGCATCGGCGTCGCCCGACAGGATCAGTTGGGCGATGTAGCAAACTCGGCGAACAGGCGTGTTTGCTTCCTCTGGATGGATCGCGTCGCGCAATCGCAGGATATTGGCACCCGGCGTCATGATCGCCAGCCGGGAGCGGCGGTCGCCGTTCTCGATCACGGCACCATTGATCAGCACGCGCTCGTGTGGGCCGAGTTTCAGGACAAGCCCGGTCATGGCGTGTGCCCCTCGCCGCGCAGACCGCGCAGGATGGCGGTGTTGATATCGACCAGCACCCCGGCGGAAGCTGAGCCTTCGCGGATCTTTCGGCTGTGCTCGACCGTGAAACGGTAGAGGTAGACCAGCCGCGCACGAAGCGCCTGGGGCAGGCCGTTTCCCTGGTCGGCCACATCGGCGGCCAATGTCGACCAGAGGCGTTCGTTCAGATGCAGCGCCTCGAGAAAGGCGGCCTTGTTCGGGATGCGATCGGCATCGGCGGCAACTAGGCGCTGGGTGACGCGGGCGATCACGTCGTATTCCGCGGCCCGAAGGGTGCGGGTCGGTGCAATCGGTTGCGCATAGGCGGTATTGGCGTAGGGGGTCATGGGGTGGCTTTCCGGCAAGGGTTGCGATCAGGGACGAAAGGGCCAGGGCCGCGCGGGCCCTGGCCCCTGGTCGCGTCACCGGAACAGCGACAACAGGTTCTGCGGCGCCTGATTGGCAATCGAAAGCGCCTGCACGCCGAGTTGTTGCTGGACCTGCAGCGCCTGCAGCCGGGCCGAGGCCTCTTCCATATCTGCATCGACCAGCGTGCCGATTCCGGCCGTCAACGCATCGGTCAGTGCACCGATGAAATCGCTTTGCGTATCGATCCGGCCCTGTGCCGAACCGAAGGCGGCTGCGGCATCGATCGAACGGCTGATCATCGTTTCGATGTTCGACAGCGCCGTTTCGGCGCCGGCGTTGGTCGTGACGTCGATCGAGTCGAGGCCGAACAGGCCACCCGACGCTTCCCCATCGGCATTGCCGGTGACGGAAAGTGCCAGCGAGGCGTTGCCCGTGCCGTCGTTGTCGACGTTCAGAACCCAGGCGCCGGTGGTTTCGTTTTGCGTAACTCTTGTCTTCACGCCTTCGGGGGATCCCGAATCGATGGCGATCTTGAGGCCGCGCGCCACATCCTCCATCGATTCGCCCTTGCCGGCGATATAGGTGTAGGACGAAGTGCCCAGGGTGACGCGATAGCCATCGCCCGCCGTTACCTGCGCCGAGGTGGAGAAGCCGATCGTCTCGGCCCGCTGATCGATGGTCGAGGCGCTCGCGGTGTTCGGGCTGGCGGGTGCCGCGCCGTTGACCGCAGTGATATCCGAGGTGCCGCCGCCAGCAGAGACCGAACTCTGCGTGATGGCCAGCCCCTCGAACCCGCGGGTGGAGGTGATCGTCAGCACGCCCGCGGCGTTGGAGGCCGAAACCCCGTCCAGACCCAGGGCATTGATGGCACCGGCAAAGGCGGTTGCGATGTCGGTCACGGAGGCGCCGGCCGCAGTGTGGTTCACCACGACCCCGCCGATTGTCAATTGTGCAGTGTCGTTCGCGGCCCAGGTGCCAGCGAAGGTGACGTCGGCCGTGTTTCCCGTCGAGGTGGCGGTGGCAGCGCTGGCCACGGCGTTCGGCGCAAGCGAGGCGCCAGTGCCGTAGACGCCGGCGCCGGTGCCCATATCCTGGCGTGCGACGGTGATCTTCGAGGCGGTGACGCCCGAGGGCGAACGGTCGAGCGACGACAGGAACGAAACGTCCTCGGTGCCCGAGATCATGTTCAGGCCGCTGAACTGCGCCGCACCGACGACCGAGGCGACCTGGTCGCGCAGGGCGACGATGTCGGTCTGCAGTTTTTCGCGGTCGACGTTCTGCTCTTGCGCGGCGACGATCTTGCCCCGCATCTGTGTCAGCAGATCCGTCACCTTTTCGGAGGCCTCGCGGGCCACGGTCAGCGTGGATGAGCCGAGCGAGAGGCTGTCCGAAATCGCCTTGAAGCCCTTCACATCCGCTTCCATCACCTTGGAGATGGACCAGACCGCGGCATTGTCCCTGGCCGTGGCCACCGACTTGCCGGTCGAGATTTCCTTCTGGATGCTGTTGAGGTTGGTGTTGATGGATTTCATGGTCTGCAGGGCGACCATGGCACTGGTATTCGTCAGTAGGGACGACATGAAGAACTTCCTTTGTGCAGCCCACCACTTTGGGCGGGAAAAAGCGCCGCCCCTTGGGCGACCGTTTCGGCGTTCTTGCCATTGCCTGGGCGACGCGCCCGCAGCGCCATCCCATCGGGGATGCAGGGTCATCCTTGTGGCAGTGCCTTACCAAACGGTGAATTCCGATCCGTGATTTTGGCCGAACTTCCGGGTATTTGAGCCATATTCTAGGCGCGTCGCATCGGCAGTGCCGGCAGCGCCGGCACGATGTCGCGCCGACCGGCTGCATCGTAGGTCACAAGGCCCTGCGCCGCCGTCACTTCTGCCATGCGCCTGCTTGCGGCCCGCACCCCGCGCGCCGCGGCGGCGATCAATCTTGCATTTTCGGCAGCGCGCGCACGAAGCCGCACCAGTTCTGCCGGTGCCAGGGGTTTGCCGGCCAGCACGGCCTCAAGCGTCTCGCTCAGGGCAACCAGCGCCTCAAGATCGCCCGAGAGGAGCGCGGCGCGCGTGGCCGCGAGCAGGTCTTCGAGTTCAGTCATCCTGCCCCCCCATCGCCCGAAACAGCGATTCGGCCAGGCCGATCCCGCCCCGTTCAACCATCAGCCGGGCCTGTTCGGTTCGCAGGAAGGATCCGAACTGTTCTTCGCCGATCCCGCCGCCGAAGGATTCGCTGGCCTGATCCAGCCCGGCATGACCCAGCATTTCGGCCAGAAAGGCAGTTTCCAGTTCCTTGGCGGTTGTCATCAGCGGGTTTTCGGCACGCGGTGACACGAGGTTACCGGTGACGGGCATCGCGGGGGTGGTGATGGACATGGTGAAGCCTTCTGCAGGAAGATTTTTCTGCATCTTCCTCCAGTGCAGTAAAGAAAGTGGTAACTGAAACCGGGGTAGGCAGGGGTGTTCTGACAGAAGTCTCCTCCCATGCCCGTTCTTCCGATCCTGCTTGCGCCCGTCAGCTTGCCCCCTCCCGAGGGGGCGGCCATGTCTGCCACGCCGCTATGCGTCGCAGAGGAAGGGGCATTTTCCCTGGCCTTGACCGTGGATCGGCCGATGGGGATGGCCAGCCTTGACGGAATCCGCCTGACCGAACCGCCGCCGCCAAGGCGGCTTCCCGGCGTATCGATCGCGACGCCGGAGACCGACCGGAGGACAGCGGAGCGGCTGCCGGCGATCGAGGATGACGAGGGGACGGCGGCGCAGGCCACCGCTGCGAAAGACCCTGCTCCTACGGAAGTGCCAGTTCAAACGCCGGTTTCGGGTACGGAGGCATGGATCCGCGGATTGACTCTGCCCCAAGGGCTGCCGAAGCCCATCCTGGAGGCGGCGATGGTTTCTCCCGTCCCATCCGTGGAGCGGCCAATGGCTGGATCCGACGGGATCGCTCTGGCCGAATCGCAAGCGGAAGGATCGCCGCCCGTCGCCCTGGCTTCGCCGCCGCAGCCTGACCGGCGTGCACCGGAGTGGGGGCCGGAGGTCGACGGGAGCATCGCTCACGCCGCGGGCGCGGGAGATACCATTTCAGTGGAAGGTCCGATCCCGACTCCGGCTTTGGCTGGCGAAACCGGGATCCGCAGATCGGCCCTGCCTGAGGGGCCGGCCCTGCGCGTGATGGAGCGGGCGGCATTTCCCGCCGCTCTGCCCACGGACCGGCCGCCGGGCAGGGGTGGCGTCGACGCGATCCCCTTAGCCGAACCATCGCCGGCAGCAGAGGCGCCGCTTGCTGCCCGGGTTTCGGCGCCGGAGACCGACCGGTTGGCGGCGGTGCGAATGCCGGCGGCCGGGCCGGACGAGGGGCGCGCCGTTCACGCCGCAGCGGCGGAGGGTCCCACGCCTGTAGAAGATCCGGCGCCGATTCCGGTATCGGGTGCGGAAACATGGATTCGCGGATTGGTTCTGCCGCAGGCATCGCCCACCCGCATCACAGATGAGGTCGTGGTTCCTGCCACCCGGCCCGTGGATCGGCTGCCGGGTGGTTTCGGCGGGGGCCGATTGGCCGAACTGCCGGGGACAACGCCGCAACCCACCGCGCAGGTTGCGCTGCGCGAGACCGACTGGCAGGCGCCGGAGCGGTTGCCGGCAACCGGGGATGGCGAGGACCGCGGCGCTTCCCCTGCCGCTGCGGGAGATTCCGTGGCCGCGGAGGATCCGATTTCGGTTTCGCGAGCGGAAACATCGCTCCGCGGATCGATCTTGCCCGAAGATGCCACAGCCGGCGCCACCGGTGCGTCAGGCATGCCGGTTTCCGTCGCGGTTGCGGCGGCGGTGATCGTCGTGCCGGCTGCCGTATCGGGCCTACCCACCGCCACGGTTGTGGCCTCGGCCAAGGCCGATGCCCGGACTGAGGGCCGTCCCTCCGGTGAGATATTGGTGGGCGCACGGACCGAAATGCCCCCGACTATCGTCGCGAAAGATCCGGTGCTGGTCTTTGAAATAACGGATTCCGCGGCCGTTTCCGATGCGGAGCCCGAGTCCGTCATGCTGCAAGCCCCGCCGCATGCCCCCGCGCGGATGGATCCCGTCTCTGTTGCATCAGGGGATTCCCTGCCGCGCGCGCAGCCGGTGCAGCAGGTGGCGGATGCCGTACTGCGGGCAGCCGACGGCGCAACCGAACTTACGCTTGTGCCCGAGGAACTGGGTCCGGTGCGGATCGACCTTTCGACCGATCACGATCAGGTCGTGCTGACCGTCTCTGCCGAACGCCCCGAGACGCTGGATCTTCTGCGCCGCAGTGCGGCGCAACTGGCTGCGGAGATGCGGGCGATCGGTTTCCTGCAGGTCGACCTGTCCTTTGGCCAATGGTCGGAACAGGGGCCGCGCGGTGATCGACCCGTTTTCATTGCCGTTGCGGATGAGGCGGCGCCCGCCGTCTCTGCCGTCACGATGCGGTCGCTGCCGGGCGCATCGCTCTTTCTTCGCATCTGAGGTGCCCACATGGATGTTGCCCCGACGACCCTGACCACAACCGCCACAACTGCGCAGCGCAGCGGTGCCGGCGGAATGATCAGTTCCGACTTTCAGACGTTTCTGACCATGCTGACCGTGCAGATGCAGAACCAGGACCCGATGAATCCCATCGATTCGGCCGATTATGCCGTGCAACTGGCCACCTTCTCGGGGGTGGAGCAGCAGGTTCTGACCAATCAGCTTCTGCAGGCAATGCAGGGCAATTTTGGCGTGATGAACATGGCGCAACTTGCCGGATGGGTGGGGCAGGAGGCGCGGGTTGCCGCCGATGTGCAGTTCGATGGATCGGGGAGCGTGAGGCTTGCGCCCAACCCGGCAGCCACGGCGGACAATGCGGTGCTGATCGTGAGGGATGCTGACGGGAAACTCGTCTCCCGCGAGACAATTCCCGTCAGCAGCGCGCCCTATGAATGGCTGGGGGCGGATGCTTCGGGCAATGCGCTACCGGCCGGGCGCTACAGTCTTTCGCTTGAAAGCAGCCGGGACGGCGAGGTGCTGCGCACCGATCCGGTGGAATATTACGGCCGCGTGGTCGAGGTGCGGGGCGGCAGCGGCGGCACTGCCATCGTGCTGGAGGGCGGGATCGAAGTGTCGGCCGACGCCGTCACCGCCTTGCGGCTGGCGCAACCGGCGTCCACCGGCAGCTGACTGAAACGGCGCATGGATTTCCGCATGCGCCGCTTTGTGATGCGCCCGGCCCGTCAGGCGAAGAAGGGAAAGCGAGGCCACCGCTGGCCACGGGTGTCAGGATGCAGGCTTCCGCCGCTAGTGCAGGATGCGGGGCACGGAAACGTGATCGGCCGAGGCCGTCGATTGTGCCGGCGCGGGCGGGTTACTACGGCCGACAGGCGCCGGCGACACGGGGGGCGACAGGTGTTCTGCCGTGCCGGCCAAGCCTAGAGGGCGGCGCCGATCCCCAGCCCCGCGGCAAAGACCGCCAGGGCGCCGAGCATCAGCCAGAGGCGCGTCGGTCGTGGCGTTTCGGCCGAACGCCGGTCGGTGTCGGGATTGCCGGCCTGGATCAGCGCTGCCTCGGCCAGCGCCGGCAGCTTCGGCCCGAATCGGGCCAGCACGCGCGCGGTCTGCATCAGATCGCGCATCACGGCACGAGGCCCGAGGTTGCTGCGGACATAATCCTCGACCACCGGCTGGGCCACCTCCCACATGTTGAGGTGGGGGTCCAGACTGCGCGCAACCCCTTCGACCACCACCATGGTGCGTTGCAGAAGGATCAGTTCGGTGCGGGTCTCCATTCCGAAGCGTTCCGTGACGTCGAAAAGATAGGATAGCAGTCGCGCCATCGAGATTCGGCTGGCGTCCATGCCGAAGATCGGCTCGCCCACGGCGCGCAGCGCCCGGGCGAACTCGTCGATGTCGCGATCTGCCGGAACATAGCCGGCCTCGAAATGCACTTCGGCCACCCGGCGATAATCCTTGCGGATGAAGCCCAGGAGAATTTCGGCATAGACCCGGCGGGTGTATTCGTCGATCCGCCCCATGATCCCGAAATCATAGACCACCAGGCTGCCATCGGGCGCGACCTTCAAATTGCCCTGATGCATGTCGGCATGGAAAAAGCCGTCGCGCAGCGCATGCTTCAGAAACAGGGTCAGCACGCGGCGGCCAAGCGCCACGCGGTCGATTCCGGCCGCGGCGATGCGGTCCACCTCGTTCAGGCCGATGCCTTCGGCCCAGCCGATGGTCAGGACCGTGCGTCCCGAAAGGCCCCAGTTCGGGCGCGGCACGGACAGGGCCGGATCGCCGGCGGTGTTTTCGGCAAATTCTGCGGCAGAGGCACATTCCAGCCGCAAATCCAGTTCGCCCAGCACCACCCCTTCGAAATGCGAAATCACGTCGACCGGGCGCAGCCGACGTGAGAAAGGCGCAAGCGCCTCGATCCAGCCCGCCGCAAAATAGAAGGCGTCGATGTCGCGGCGGAAGGCGCGTTCGATGCCGGGACGAAGGATCTTGACCGCGACCTCCTCGCCCGTTCCGGTCAGCCGGGCCCGGTGGACCTGTGCGATCGAGGCGGCGGCGACGGGTTCGGAAAAATCGGAAAAGACCTCGGGCAACAGGAGGCCGAGTTCGGCCTCAACTGCGGCGCGCGCCTGGGCCAGCGGGAAGGGCGGCAGCTTGTCCTGCAGGTATTTCAACTGTTCGGAAAGCTCGTTGCCGACGATATCGGGGCGGGTGGAAAGCACCTGGCCGAACTTGATATAGGCCGGACCCAGGGCCGTCAGCGCCCGCGTCACCGGCGGCAGCGCGGGGTCGCCCTTCAATCCGAGCCATTTGAACGGCCAGCCCAGAAGCCGGGCAACGAAGCGAAGCCGCGGCGGGATCTCCATTGCTTCCAGCGCAACGGTCATCGCTCCGGTCCGCTCGAAGGTGGCGCCGGTCCGGATCAGCCGCCAAAGGTTGTGCGGCCCGCGCATCAGATCTTCCAGCCGGTGTGCAGCGCCGCAATGCCCATCGTCAGGTTGCGGTATTTCACATTGGCGAACCCCGCCTGCCGGATCAGCGCGGCGAAATTCTCCTGGTTCGGGAATTTGCGGATCGATTCCACAAGATATTGATAACTGTCGCGGTCGCCCGCCACGATCTGGCCCAACACCGGGATGACATTGAAGGAATAGAGGTCATAGGCCCTCTGCATCGGCGCATTTGGAATCTGGCTGAATTCCAGCACCATCAATCGCCCGCCCGGCCGCAGCACGCGGTAGGCTTCGGCCAGCGCGTCGGCAATGCGGGTGACATTCCGGATGCCGAAGCTGATCGTGTAGACATCGAAGGCGTTTGACGCAAAGGGCAGTGCCATCGCATCGCCCACCACCCAGTCGAGGCTGGCGCCCAGGCTTTCGGCCTCGGCGCGCTTGCGGCCTTCGATCAGCATCGGCTCGGTCATGTCGCAAACGACGGCCTGTGCTCCGGCGGCGCGTTTCAGGAACCGGAAGGCGATGTCACCGGTGCCGCCGGCCACGTCCAGCAGGCGCTGGCCGGGCCGGGGGTTCAGCCAGTCCATCATCGCATCCTTCCACAGCCGGTGGATGCCCACCGACATCAGGTCGTTCATGATGTCATACTTGCTGGCCACGCGCGAAAAGACGCCATGCACCATGCCGGCCTTCTCGCCCTCGGGTATGTCGCGAAAGCCGAAATGGGTGGTCTTCTCATCCGTGCCGGTCATGGCCCCGCCTTTGCCGAAATCCGCCATCGAGCCGGGATATAGCCCTGCCGCGCTGCCAAGGGAAACCGCAATCTGACGCAGGCGACCGGGACAGGCCGGCCGGGCGCGGGTTGTTTTCGGGGGCGCGCGCCGATTCTGCCGTGGGCAGACGGTGCCGGATGCTGCGACGGGCGACGCGACATCACGGGAAAACGTGGATGCGATCCCGCGGCCTGCACGACACAGGCGCATGGCCGAAATCATCCATCTCTGCCGCGGCAGCGGCCTGCCCGCGCAAAAGCAGGTTGCTCGTCGCGGGCAACTGATGGAGTTTGCGTGGAAAGCGAGGCGCAACGTCCCAGATGCCCGAACTGCCCGAGGTGGAAACCGTCCGGCGTGGCCTGTTGCCGGTGATGGAAGGCCGCACGATCCTGCATGCCCAGGTGAACCGGCCGGATCTGCGCTGGCCCCTGCCCCAGGGGATGGCCGAGCGGCTGGGCGGGGCGCGGGTGCAGGCGCTGCGGCGGCGGTCGAAATATCTGCTGGCCGATCTGTCGACCGGCGAGACATTGCTCATCCATCTGGGCATGTCGGGGCGGATGCTGGTTTCCGGGGCAATGTCCGGGCAGTTCCATCACGACCACCCGACCCCGCAAAAGCACGACCATGTGGTCCTCGACATGGAGGGCGGGGCGCGGATCACCTTCAACGACGCCCGCCGGTTCGGGGCGATGGATCTGATGCCGACCGGGCAGGACGAAGCACATCCGCTGCTGGCCCGGCTGGGGCCGGAGCCGCTGGGCAATGCGTTCGACGGAGCCTATCTGGCCACGCGGCTGGCAGGGCGGCGGACCCCGGTCAAGACCGCGCTGCTTGACCAGCACGTTGTTGCGGGGTTGGGCAATATCTATGTCTGCGAGGTGCTTTACCGCGCCGGGCTTGCCCCCGGCCGGCTGGCCGGCGAGCTGGGCGCCGATCAGGTGGCAGGGTTGGTGCCGGTGATCCGCGAGGTGCTGGCCGAAGCGATCGAGGCCGGCGGATCCAGCTTGCGGGATTACCGGCAGGCGGATGGCGAGCTTGGCTATTTCCAGCACAGCTTTCGCGTCTACGACCGCGAGGACGAACCCTGTCGCACGCCCGGCTGTCCGGGCACGATCCAGCGGATCGTTCAGGCCGGCCGGTCGTCGTTCTATTGCCCGGAATGCCAGCGCTAGCCGCCACGATGCCGTGACGCCGTGTCCCGCCGCTTGCGCTTGGCTGCCGGACTGATAGGACTCACGCGAACGTGAAACGGGAGGCATGCCATGGCCTATCAGACACTGATCGTCGAGATCGTGGATTATACCTGCCTGATCCGGCTGAACCGCCCGGAGGCGATGAATGCCCTCAGCACCGCGCTGATGGGCGAGCTGGCGCAGGCCGTCACGGCGGCCGACCGCAACGACAAGATCCGCTGCATCGTGATCACCGGCAGCGAAAAAGCCTTCGCCGCCGGGGCCGATGTGAAGGAGATGGCGGAAAAGTCCTTTGCCGATGTCTTCTTCGACAATCTCTTCGCGGCGCAGGCTGCCACGATCATGGCCGTGCGCAAGCCGATCATCGCGGCGGTTTCCGGCTATTGCCTGGGCGGCGGCTGTGAGCTGGCCATGCTGTGCGACTTCATCGTGGCGGCCGATACGGCCAAGTTCGGCCAGCCGGAGATCAATCTCGGAATCGTGGCGGGCATGGGGGGGACCCAGCGGCTGACGCGACAGGTCGGCAAGTCGAAGTCGATGGACATGCATCTGACCGGGCGGTTCATGGATGCGGCCGAGGCCGAGCGGTCGGGGCTGGTCAGCCGGGTCTTCCCGGCAAAATCGTTGCTGGAAGAGGCGATGAAAATCGCGGCAAGGATCTCGGAGAAATCCATGATCACGGCGATGCTGGTGAAGGAATCGGTCAACCGTGCCGAAGAAACCAGCCTTGCCGAGGGTCTGCTGTTCGAACGGCGGATGTTCCATGCGGCCTTTGCAACCGAAGACCAGAAGGAAGGCATGGCCGCCTTTCTGGAAAAGCGGCAGCCGCAGTTTCGCGACCGTTGAAGGCTTGCAATTCCGGCCGGGTCACGGTATCCGGCGCGCCACATGCGTGTGGGCCCGCTTAGGCGTGATCGATTCCCGTCCCTGACGGGGCCTTGGGTTTTCATGCGACCGAAATGCAAATGAAAACCCGAGAGAGCCAATGGCCAATACCGAACAGTCCAAGAAGCGCGCCCGCCAATCCGAAGCCCGCTATGATGTGAACAAGGCGCGCCGCTCGCGCATCCGCACCTTCCTTCGCAAGGTCGAGGAGGCTCTCGTCTCGGGCGACCAGGCTGTCGCCGCCGAAGCCCTGAAGGCGGCCCAGCCGGAACTGGCGCGCGGCGTGACCAAGGGGGTTCTGCACAAGAACACCGTGGCGCGCAAAATGTCGCGGCTGTCGTCGCGCGTGAAGGCGCTTGGCGCCAAGGCCTGATCTGCCAACCATTTGATTTAAGACCAGTTTCAGGGCGCATCCGCAGGGTGCGCCCTGTCTGTTTTTCGGGCGGACGTGGCCCTTTTGCCAAGGCTACGGGATTCGCGGGGGCAGAGCGCCTGTCAAGCACGTTGTTCGGTTGCACAGGCCAAGCACGGCTTGCTAGCTTGCCCCTGCGATTCACGTCGCCTTGGGGGACAAGGAACGGACGCGAACCAGACTGACACAAGGAACCGATCGGGCTGCCACCCGGTCAGGCTCTGGGCAATGGTTCGCGACCAGGAAATTGCGGCATGGCGCCTTTTCAGCGCCCTGTGATTCCCGCGGGTTGGCCGTTCGGCCCGACTCGCGCCTTTCCGCGTCCCTTGGGCGGCGCTGACTCCTGCCCGGATGGGAGGTGTCGTCGCACGAAGGGCCGCCTGCGGCGGGGGCTGCGGCGGTCGGGAAGGGTACAGGTCTGGAAAGAATGACAAACGAAACGTGGGACCAGATTCGTGAAGGTCTGATCAATCGCGTCGGGCAGAACAACTACAGGACCTGGATCGAGCCGCTTCGCCTATCGCAACTGAAAAATGGCGTCGCCCGATTTGAAGTGCCGACCAGTTTTCATGGCGACTGGGTGCAGCGCAACTTTGCCGATCATATCCGCAGTCACCTTCTGACCACGGGGGCAGAGGTCGACCGGGTTGAGTTTTCGGTGGGGGGCGAAGCGGCCGCACCCCGCGCCGCTGCCGCGCGACCGGCCCGCAGCGTGGCCCGCCCAGTGGCCGTGCCCGACGAGGAGCTTCCCGGCGCGCCGCTTGATGCGCGGTTCACCTTTGACAGCTTCGTCGTTGGCAAGCCCAACGAACTGGCCCATGCCGCCGCGCGCCGGGTGGCCGAGGGCGGGCCTGTCACGTTCAATCCGTTGTTTCTTTATGGCGGGGTCGGCCTCGGCAAGACCCATCTGATGCATGCCATCGCGCATGAACTGCGCGAACGGCACCCCGAGCGGCGCGTCCTGTACCTGTCGGCCGAACAGTTCATGTACCGCTTTGTCCAGGCGCTGCGCGACAAGCAGGTCATGGACTTCAAGTCGTTGTTCCGCTCGGTCGATGTGCTGATGGTCGATGATGTGCAATTCATCGCCGGCAAGGATTCGACGCAGGAGGAATTCTTCCACACCTTCAATGCGCTGGTGGATCAGAACAAGCAGATCGTCATCTCGGCAGACCGTGCGCCGGGCGAAATCAAGGATCTGGAGGACCGGATCAAGAGCCGCCTGCAATGCGGCCTGGTCGTCGATCTTCACCCGACAGACTATGAACTGCGCCTGGGCATTCTGCAGCAGAAGGCGGAATATTACCGCGGGCAGTACCGTGGCCTTGTGGTTCCGCAGGGCGTGACGGAGTTTCTTGCGCATCGGATCACCACCAATGTCCGCGTGCTGGAAGGCGCGCTGACCCGGCTTTACGCCTTTGCCTCGCTGGTCGGGCGCGAGATCACGCTGGATCTGGCGCAGGATTGCTTGGCCGATATCCTGCGTGCCTCGGACCGCAAGCTGACGATCGAGGAAATCCAGCGCAAGGTGGCAGAGCATTACAATGTGCGCCTCAGCGATCTGATCGGACCCAAGCGCCTGCGCACCATCGCGCGGCCGCGGCAGGTGGCGATGTATCTGGCAAAGCAACTGACCAGCCGCTCGCTGCCAGAGATCGGCCGGCGCTTCGGCGGGCGCGATCACACGACGATCATGCATGGCGTGCGGAAGATCGAGGAGCTTGCCGCGACCGACAGCCAGCTTGCCGATGACATCCAGTTGCTGCGGCGGCTGCTGCAGGGGTGAGCCGCAAGGTTTTCCGATGGAATTTGCAGAGGTTTCCGAAAACTCTTGCGGCCTTTCGACCGTCACCTCGCGCCCTTGACGGCATTGTGAAAGCCCCGCAAAGTCTTGCCAACATGTGACCCGGCGCGAGCCGGATTGTCCGGTGCGCCCGTGCGGCCGGACTGGGGGATAAAGGAATGAAATTCTCGATCGAACGCGCAACGCTTTTGAAGGCGCTGGCGCAAGCCCAGTCGGTGGTGGAGCGCCGGAACACGATTCCGATTCTTGCCAATGTGCTGATCGAGGCCGAGGGCGCACAGATCTCTTTCCGGGCGACCGACCTCGACATCGAGGTGGTGGACCGCACGGCGGCAATGGTCGAACGCCCCGGTGCCACCACGGTTTCGGCGGTGATGCTGCATGAAATCGTGCGCAAGCTGCCCGATGGCGCGCTGGTCAGCCTGACCGAAGACACGACCTCCGGCCGGCTGACGATCACCGCGGGCCGGTCGACGTTTTCGCTGGCGACGCTGCCGAAAGAGGATTTCCCGGTGATGGCCTCGTCGGAATACACGACGAATTTCACCGCCAAGGCGCCGGAACTGCGCCGCCTGTTCGACAAGGCGAAATTCGCCATCTCGACCGAGGAAACACGCTATTACCTCAACGGCGTCTATATGCATGTGGCGCAGGGAGAGGAAGGTCCGGTGCTGCGCTGCGTGGCGACCGACGGCCACCGGCTGGCCCGGATCGACGCGCCGCTGCCACCCCGCGCCGAAGGCATGCCGGGCGTGATCGTGCCGCGCAAGACCGTGGGCGAGTTGCGCAAGCTTCTGGATGACGACGAAGCGCAGATCGCGGTTTCGGTTTCAGAAACGAAAGTTCGGTTTGCCACGCCAGAGATCACGCTGACATCGAAGGTGATCGACGGCACCTTTCCCGATTACACCCGCGTCATTCCGATGCACAACACGCGCCGGCTTGAGGTCGATGCGACGGAATTCGCCAAGGCGGTCGATCGCGTGGCCACCGTGTCTTCCGAGCGCAGCCGCGCGGTGAAGCTGAGTCTGGACGAGGACCGGCTGATCCTGTCGGTGAATGCCCCCGACAGCGGTGCCGCGGAAGAGGAACTGGCGGTTGCCTATGCCGACGAGCGGTTGGAAATCGGCTTCAACGCCAAATACTTGCTTGAGATCGCAAGCCAGGTTGATCGCGAGAATGCGGTGTTCCTGTTCAATTCATCCGGCGATCCGACACTGATGCGCGAAGGCAACGACATGAGCGCGGTCTATGTCGTGATGCCGATGCGTGTGTGACAAACGGCTGGCCGGCCCAGCCTTGCATCCTTGATGCTGCCGGTTTGCCGGGACAGATGGCTTGAGGCCAGACCATGCCCTTCGAGAATATTCGGGCAAAGAGTGGAGACAGCAGGGTGAGTGGACTTGCCGTCACCGCGCTGGTCCTGTCGCATTTCCGCAGCCACCGTGCAGCGCAGCTGGATTTCGACGGTCGGCCGGTGGCGATTGTCGGTCCGAACGGCGCGGGGAAGACCAATATCCTGGAGGCGATATCGCTTCTTTCGCCGGGCCGCGGGTTGCGCCGCGCGGCAAGCGACGAGTTGGCGCGGCGGCCGGAAAGCATTGGCTGGAAGGTTTCCGCACAAGTGTTCGGATTTGACGCGGGGCATGATCTCGAGACCTGGGCCGACGGATTGGAGGCACGGCAAGTGCGGGTCGACGGCAAGGCGGCGACGCAGGTGTCGCTGGGCCGGATCTTGCGGATCCTGTGGCTGGTGCCGGCGATGGACCGGCTGTGGACCGAGGCAGCAGAGGGCCGGCGGCGCTTTCTCGACCGGATGGCGCTGTCGTTCTTCCCCGACCATGCGCAGACGGCGCTCGATTACGAAAAAGCCATGCGCGAGCGCAATCGTCTGCTGCGCGACGAGGTGGCGGATCCGCGCTGGTATGCGGTGCTGGAGGCGCGGATGGCCGCGGCCGGTACATCCTTGACCGACAATCGGCAAGCGACGATCGCGCGGCTTGGCGCTGCGCAGGCCGATGCCGAAACGGCCTTTCCGCGGTCGGAGCTGACGCTTTCCCTCGGCGAGGCGGAAGGCGGGGGTGGGGATCTGGCCCTTGCCCTGGCCGAGGGGCGCCGCCGCGACATGGCGGCCGGGCGCACGCTGATCGGGCCGCACCGCGCCGATCTGGGGGCGGTCTATACCGCCAAGGGCGTGCCGGCAGAACGTTGTTCGACCGGCGAGCAGAAGGCCCTTCTCATCAGCCTGATTCTTGCCAATGCGCGCGCGCTGGCGGCCGATCTGGGGCGGGCGCCGGTGCTTTTGCTGGACGAGGTGGCGGCGCATCTCGACCCTGACCGCCGCGCAGCGCTATATGACGAAATTTCCGATCTCGGCGCGCAAGCGCTGATGACCGGCACCGAGCCAGCGCTTTTCGATGGCCTCGGTGGCAGGGCGCAACGGTTCAGCGTGACTGAAGACAACGGGCTATCGAGGATTTCCGGATGATTCCGCAGCGTGTGACGCTTCTGACCCTTGGCGTGGCTGATCTGCCGGCGGCGCGCGCCTTCTATGCCCGGCTGGGCTGGGTCGAGCATCGTGACAGCCAGCCGGGCGTGGCGTTCTTTCAGTTGAACGGTCAGGTTCTGGCGCTGTTTGGGCGGGCCGATCTGGCGGCCGATCAGGGCCGGCCTGGCGCAATGCTTGGCAGCGGGGCGTTGACGCTGGCGCAGAATTTTGCCACCGAGGCCGAGGTCGATGCCGCCTATGCGGCGGCTCTGGCGGCCGGGGGAACGGCCCTGAAGGCGCCGGCCGCCGTGTTCTGGGGTGGCTATTCCGGCTATTGGGCGGATGCAGATGGCCATGTCTGGGAGGTGGCGCGCAATCCGTTCTGGCCTCTTGCCGCCGATGGCAGCCTGACGCTGCCTGGCGATGCAGAGACCCTTGCCGAGGCCGAGTTGACGCCGGAGACCGAAACCGCGATTGCCGATTTGCTGTCGCGCTGCTTTGCCGGCTTCGACGGGCGCAGCTACCACCAGATCCGGCACGGCTGGCGGCATCTGATCCGCGAGGACGGCCGGATTGCGGCCCATGTCGCGGTACAGCTGCGTGCCGTTCGGCTGGGCGACCGGCTGCTGACCGTGGGCGCATTGGCCGAGGTTGCAACCGACCCCAGCTGCCGTGGCCGCGGGCTGGCCGGGCAACTGGTGCAGGCAGCATTGCAGCGGTTGCGGACGACGCAGGCATGCCATGCCCTGCTGTTCGGAACCGCGGCGCTCTATGCGGCGACAGGGTTTCGGCCGGTACGAAATCCGATGATCTGGGCCGATATGCAGGGCGCGCGAACAGGTGCTATCCGGCAGGAGCGCGCCGAAAGCCTGATGGTCCTGACCCTGACGGGCGAGCCCTGGGACGAGGGGGCGACGCTCGATCTTCTGGGGCCGCTGTTCTGATGACGATCACGCTTTACCAACTGGGGCTTTATGCTCTGGGCATGGCCGGGCTCTGGGCTGTGCCCGGGCCGGTCTGGGTGGCGCTGATGGCGCGGGCACTGTCGGGCGGCTTTGCGGCGGCTTGGCCGCTTGCGGTCGGGGTCGCGCTTGGCGATCTGGTCTGGCCGCTGGCCGCGATTCTCGGGCTGTCCTGGATCGTGTCGGTCTATGGCGATTTCATTGCCGTGCTGCGTTGGGTGGCGGCCGGCGTCTTCCTGGCCATGGGTTTCCTGTTGCTGAGAAAGCCCGCCACCAGCCTGTCGGCCGACAGCCGGCTGACCCGGCCAGGGGTCTGGGCCGGTTTCTCGGTCGGGGTTGCGGCGGTGGTCGGAAATCCCAAGGCCATCCTGTTCTACATGGGCGCGCTGCCGGGCTTTTTTGCGCTGGACGGACTGACCCCGGTCGACATCGCGCTGATCATCGGTGTCTCGACCGCGATCCCGATGATCGGCAATCTCGGCCTTGCATACTTTCTTGACCGGGCGCGGCGGCTGCTGTCTTCGCCCGCGGCGATGCGGCGGATGAACGTGGGATCGGGTGTGCTGCTGATCGCGGTCGGATTGGTTATCCCCTTCCTTTGACCACAAAATCTGGGGTCACTCGCGTGACAATCCCGGGCCAAGCCGGTATAAGCTGCGGACAAATCAAAGGGTCCAGAACGCATGGCCGAAGCCACCCGCAAGCCCGCCGAATACGGCGCGGATTCCATCAAGGTCCTCAGGGGGTTGGAGGCAGTCCGCAAGCGCCCTGGCATGTACATCGGCGATACTGACGATGGCAGCGGCCTGCATCACATGGTCTATGAAGTCGTCGACAACGGCATCGACGAGGCGCTGGCGGGTCATGCGACCGAGGTGGTTGTACAAATCCACGCAGACGACAGCGTCTCGGTCCGCGACAATGGCCGGGGCATCCCGGTCGACATCCACGCCGAGGAAGGCGTCTCGGCGGCCGAGGTCATCATGACCCAGCTTCACGCCGGCGGAAAATTCAACAATACCGACGACAGCGGCAATGCCTACAAGGTTTCCGGCGGGCTGCATGGCGTCGGCGTCTCGGTCGTCAATGCGCTGTCGGAATGGCTGGAGCTGATCGTCTGGCGCAACGATACCGAATATCGCGCCCGGTTCGAGGACGGCGAAGTGACGGTCCATATCCATGAGACCGGCGCCGCCCCGGGACGTCGGGGAACCGAGGTGCGTTTTCTTGCCTCGGCCCGGACAAACCGGCCCGAGGGGACGTTCTCCAACCTGGAGTACAGCTTCAAGACGCTGGAAAACCGGCTCCGGGAGCTGGCCTTCCTGAACTCGGGCGTCCGCATCGTTCTGGAGGACGACCGCCACGCCGAACCGCAGCGGGTGGAGATGTTCTACGAAGGCGGCGTGCGGGAATTCGTGAAATTCCTCGACCGTTCGAAACAGGCGTTGATGCCCGAGCCGATCTATATAACCGGCGAACGCAACGGGATTGGCGTCGAGGTGGCGATGTGGTGGAACGACAGCTACCACGAAACCGTACTACCGTTCACAAATAATATCCCGCAGCGCGACGGCGGCACCCATCTTGCCGGTTTTCGCGGCGCCCTGACCCGGACCATCACCTCCTACGCGCAGACCTCGGGGATTGCGAAGCGGGAAAAGATCGATTTCACCGGCGACGATGCGCGCGAGGGGCTGACCTGCGTGTTGTCGGTCAAGGTGCCGGATCCGAAATTCTCCAGTCAGACCAAGGATAAGCTTGTCTCGTCCGAGGTGCGGCCCGCGGTCGAAGGTCTGGTGAATGAAAAGCTGTCCGAATGGTTTGAAGAGAACCCCGGCACGGCCAAGATCATCGTCGGCAAGATCGTCGAGGCGGCGCTGGCGCGTGAGGCGGCCCGCAAGGCACGCGAACTGACGCGACGCAAGTCGGCGATGGATGTGAATTTCCTTGCCGGGAAACTGAAGGATTGTTCGGAAAAGGATCCGGCCAAGGCCGAAATATTTCTGGTCGAGGGCGATTCGGCCGGCGGATCCGCCCAGACCGGACGCGACAGAAAGAACCAGGCGATCCTGCCGCTGAAGGGCAAGATCCTGAACGTCGAACGCGCGCGGTTCGACAAGATGCTGGGCAGCCAGGAGATCGGCAATCTGGTCATGGCCCTTGGCACGGGCATCGGGCGCGACGAATTCAACATCGGCAAACTGCGATATCACAAGGTCGTGATCATGACCGATGCCGATGTCGACGGCGCGCATATCCGCACCCTGCTGCTGACTTTCTTCTTCCGCCAGATGCCGGAGCTGATCGAAGGCGGCTATCTCTATATCGCGCAGCCGCCGCTGTACAAGGTCAGCCGCGGCAAGTCCGAGGTCTATCTGAAGGATCAGGCGGCGATGGACGAGTACCTGATCGAGCAGGGCGTCGAGGGCGCCGTGCTGCGTCTGGCCACCGGTGAGGAATTGGCCGGGGCGGATCTGCGTCGCGTGATCGAAGGTGCACGGCAGTTCCGCCGCGTGCTGGACCTGTTCCCGACGCATTACCCGCGGCCGATTCTGGAACAGGCCGCGCTTGCCGGGGCCTTCGAACCGGGCCGGGCCGATGCCGATCTGCAGGCGGTGGCAGATACCGTGGCCCGCCGGCTGGATCTGGTGGCGGTGGAATACGAACGCGGCTGGCAGGGTCGCATCACCCAGGACCACGGCATCCGTCTGTCGCGCATTCTGCGCGGGGTTGAGGAATTGCGCACGCTGGATGGCGCCGTCCTGCGGTCGGGCGAGGCACGGCGGCTGGGCCAGATTGCCGGACAAAACCGCGAGATCTATGCGAATCCGGCCCGCCTGGTGCGCAAGGATCGCGAGCAGCCGATCCACGGGCCGGTCGACCTGTTGAAATCGGTTCTGGCCGAGGGCGAGAAAGGCTTGGCGCTGCAACGCTACAAGGGGCTGGGCGAAATGAACCCCGAGCAATTGTGGGAGACCACGCTGGACCCCGAAGCGCGCACCTTCCTGCAGGTAAAGATCGAGGATCTGGCCGAGGCTGACGATATCTTCACCAAGCTGATGGGCGATGTCGTCGAACCGCGGCGCGAATTCATCCAGCAAAACGCGCTGAACGTCGAGAATCTGGACTTCTGATCGCGCTCGACAGAATCGGCGCGGCGCGCGAGACTGGCGGCATTTCATGCTGGAGATTTCGATGCGCCTTTCCGCCCTTGTCCTGACGGTCTGCCTGCCTGCTGCGGCAGCGGCAGACGAATGGTTTGTGATTGTCAGCTATGTCGATCATCCGCCCTTCGAATGGGCCGATGCGGCGCTGGACCGTGCCCGCTATCTCGACACGGCGCTGGCACCCTGCGGATACTCGGCCTGGTCCGATTTCGTGGGCAAGTTCGACGGGTTTAACCCGAATGGCCGCGGCACGGTGTTCATCGCCGACGCAGTTCCCAACCTGTCGAAGTCGCAGGCGGAGCACGTTCTGGGGCAGGTGCGGCCCTGTGTGCCCGACGCCTATATCAAGCGCGGCCGCTATTTCGGCGAATGACCGGCCGGATCGGTCCCGGGCAGGAACCAGAGCGGCATAAACCGGCTTGCCGCCGATCTGTCCGGCCATCCCGGCGTTCCGCCATTCGCCGGGGTCAGCGCAAAACGGTCTCCTCGGGCGGATGAGCCAGGCCGGGACAGGTACCGCCCGGCACCGTGACGGCCGCGCCTGGCTTCACGCATGTCCGGGCGATCCGGACCCTGGATCACCGCATCGGGCGTGGCACCGGATCCGTGGGCGCGGCCCGGTTGGCGCGATGTCAGGCAAGGCTGGGAAAAGGCCGTGGCAAGGCCACCCCGTGGCGCCGCCTGCTGTACTGCCGCGGCGGGTTTCTCACAGAGGCAAGCCGCGCTGGCGCCGACCCCAGCGCGATGGACTGCGCCAACGTTCCCGGCCGTATTGGATTGCAATGGCCCGATCGGCGGTTGGCCGCGTCATCCGGACCGGCTGCCCCGGCGACTGATCCGGCGGCAGCACGCAGCGCCTTGGCCGAAGCTGTCGAGAACGCTTTCGAATGCGGCAAAAGGGGTCACGACGCTTCCCTTGCAGCATCGCGCGACGGGGATGGCCCGCGTCCGATCACAGCCGCCCCGGCATTGCAGCAAGCGCGTCGCATCCGACCTATCGGTTCGAATCGATCCAGCGCGACATCAGGCCCTTGTCGCGAAAGCACTCGTCCGGCACGGCACGACGCTTGATCCGCGCCAGCCGTTCGGCAAAGGCGACCTGTTTTGAACTTGGCAATGCGTCCAGCGCGGCCGAGGGGCGCAGCTTCGACTGTTCCTCGATCCAGGCGCTGAGCATCCGGCGGTCTTGCTGTACCGTCCAGGGCAGCACGGTCTGGTTCTTCAGTGCCAGCGCACGGGCATAGCTGAGCTGGCGGTCGGTCACGGGCAGGGCGAAGGTGGCATGTTCCATGGGTCTGGCTCCCTTGGGGCAGGAACCAGATATAGAACATTATCGGAACTTTTTCAACCCGGAATGAGAACATAAAGCGAACATCAAGGCTCGACCCCGCCCATGCGGCAAATCAGATCCCATTCCTCGGGCCGGACCGGCTGCACCGACAGGCGGCTGTTCGTGGCCAGAACCATTTGCTCCAGCCCCGGCGTGACCTTGACATCCTCCAGCGTGACCGGCCGCGCCAATGGTTTGACCGCCCGAATCCAGACGCAATCCCAGCGCGGATCGTCGGTGGTGCTGTCGGGCGTACTTTCGCGGCAGACTTCGACGATGCCGATGATCTCCTTCCCGATATTGGAATGGTAGTAGAAGCCGCGGTCGCCAATCTTCATCGCCCGCATGTTGTTGCGGGCCTGATAGTTGCGCACGCCGTGCCATTCTTCACCGGCCGCGCCGCGCGCGACCTGCTGGTCCCAGCTCCAGGCATCGGGTTCGGATTTGAAAAGCCAGTGGTTCATCCGATCACCTTCTTCCAGGCGCGAGCGTCGACCGACTGGAACAGCCCCGCCTTTGCATAGGGGTCGGCCGCCGCCCAGTCCTGCGCGGCGGCGACGGAGGGCACCTCCAGTACCACCAGGCTGCCGCACATCCCGCCCTCGGCATCGAGGAAGGGGCCTGCCATCTCGACCACGCCGGTTTCGGCGATATAGGCGAGATGGGCGTCGCGGTTGGCCTTGCGAATATCCAGATGGCCGGGTTTGTCGATGCAGATCAGCGCCACGCGCATGGAGGTTCTCCTGTTGTCATGCCTTTGCCCCGCGACGACCCGAGCCGATGACCGGCGCGGCGGTCTGATCCAGCGGCCAGCGCGAGCGGGCGGCAAGACTGGCATCATCGCGGGCGCCAGCCTGAAACCGCTCGATTCCCGCCCAGGCGATCATCGCCGCATTGTCGGTGCACAGCCGCAGCGGTGGTGCGAGAAATCGGGTGCCGGTAGCCTCGGCCACCGCCATAAGCCGGGTGCGGATCGTGCGATTGGCCGCGACGCCCCCCGCCACCGCAATCACCGGAGCGGGGAAGGCTGCCAGCGCCCGGCGGGTCTTTTCCGCCAGGACATCGGCCACCGCGGCCTGAAACCCCGCGCAAAGGTCGCGGCGGTCCTGCACGGTCAGCCCACCCTTTTGCGCGATGATCTCGTCGCGCGCACGCAGGACGGCGGTCTTCAACCCGCTGAAGGACATGTCGCAACCCACGCGATCCAGAAGCGGCCGTGGCAAGGCAAACCGCTTCGGATCGCCCAATTCCGCCTCGCGCTCGACGGGCGGGCCGCCGGGTTGCGGCAGGGCCAGAAGCTTGGCGATCTTGTCGAAGGCCTCGCCAGGGGCGTCGTCGATGGTGGACCCTAGCCGCCGAAAGGTCTCTGGCCCCTCGACGGCAAGAAACTGGCAATGCCCCCCCGAAACCAGAAGCATCAGATAGGGGTAGTCGATCCCGTCGGTCAGCCGCGGCGTCAGCGCATGGCCGGCAAGGTGGTTCACGCCCACCATCGGCAACCCGCTTGCCGCCGCCAGCCCCTTGGCCAGCATCAGGCCCGACAGCAGCCCGCCGATCAGCCCCGGCCCCGCCGTCACGGCGATACCGTCCAGATCGGCAAGCGTAACCCCGGCCCCGGCAAGCGCCGACTCGACGGCATAGTCCAGCCGTTCGGCATGGGCCCGGGCCGCGATCTCTGGCACCACGCCGCCGAAGGCCGCGTGCAGCGGCGCCTGCCCCTCGACAACCGAGGACAGGATCTCCGCCCCGCCAGCCCCGCGACGAACCACGGCCGCAGCGGTATCGTCGCAGCTCGATTCGATGCCAAGGAAGATGGTCGTCGTCATGGTTGCTTGTAGCTCCTCGCTCCTCGCAGGTAGCATCGGGGGCATGGCGAAACAATCCTTCCCCATCCTGATCACGCGCCCGGAACCGCAGGCAAGCCGGCTGGCGGCCGAACTGACCGACGCCTATGGTGCCCGCGCCGCGCCGCTCCTCTCGCCCCTGATGATGACCGAGATCCTGACGCCGCAGGTTCCCTCCGGCCCCTTTGCCGCCGTGATCCTGACGTCGGAGGCGGGCGCTGCCGCGGCGGAACGGTTGGCGCCGCTGCCCCGACCGGCTTTTTGCGTCGGCACACGCACCGCGATCCGGGCTGCGGCCGCGGGCTTCATCCCCACTGTCATCGAAGCCGATGCCGCAGCGCTGGTTGCAACCCTGGGTACGGCGGCCCTGAATACTGCTCTCCCGACTGCGGCGGGGGACACCGCACGGCTGCTGTGGCTGCGCGGAGCAGACCGCGCCGCCGATCTTGCGGCGCTGTTGCCGCAGTGCCAGATCGAAGAGCTGATCGTCTACGCGCAGAGGCCCCGCCCGCTGACAGCAGCCGCGCTTGACTGCCTTGGTCGACCCGGTCCCGTCATCCTGCCCCTGTTCTCGCCGCGGTCGGTCCGGCTGTTTCTGGCGGCCGCGCCGTCCCGGATCGAGGCCCGTCTTCTTGCTGTCGCGATCAGCGCGCAGGTGGCGGCAGAGGTTCCGGCGGAACGTTTCGCTGGTTGCCGCGTTGCCGATACGCCCGATGGCGCCGGAATGCTTGTGGCAATCGGTCGCGCGATCTCCTCCGGCCTGCCTTGAACCTGCCGGCCTCCCGCGCTTAGGGTGCAGTGAGGCCAACCGCAGAGGCAGCGCATGTCAGATGAGGACAAGCCGGTCAGCCCGGCAGAACCCGGTGCCGAGCCATCGGCCAATACGCCGACGGTCGAGCCCGTGGCGCCTCCGACGCCGACGATGACCGACAGTATCGACAGTGCGGCGCCCGAGGGTGCGGCCGAACCGCCCGTGACGCCTGCCGCCCCCGAACCCGCCCCTGAACCGGAACGAATGTCGACAATCCCGGTGGCGCCTGTGCCGCGGAAAGGTGGCGCCGGGGTCTTTGTCGCGGCCTTGCTTGGCGGCGCCGTCGCTTTTGCCGCGGGCTTTGGCCTGTCGCATTACAATGTGCTGAACTTGCGGTCAGAGCCGGATCTCTCGGCGCTGGATGCCCGGCTTGCTGCGCTGGATCAATCGATTGCCGAGGAAAAGACCGCCCTTGCCGAGCTGCGCGAGAAGGCCGACATGGCGGCGGCCGCCGCCGCTTCTGTTGCCCCGCCCGATCTTTCGGCGGTGACGGCGCGGATCGATGCGCTGGAAAAGAGTCTTGCCGCGGCCGCCAAAGCCAGCGATTCGGGCGTGACCCCTGCCGCGTTGGCGGCGTTGCAGGATCAGGTGAATGCACTGCGCGAGTCCGGTGGCGACACCCGGGCCATCGTGCAGGAAGAACTGAAGGCCTGGCAGGCGGATGCTGCCGAGAAAGCCACGACCGAGGCGGCGGCCGCCAAGGCCGAGGCGTTGAAGGATGCAGCCTTCATCGCGCTGAAAGAGCAGGTGACAAGCGGCGCGCCCTATGGGTCGGTGCTGGCGGCGCTGGATCTGGCCGTCCCGCCCGAGGCGCTGACGAAGCATGCCGAAGCCGGCCTGCCCACATTGGCAGACCTGCGCGCAGGCTTCCCCGACGCCGCCCGCGCAGCACTGGAGGCGGTACCGGCCACGGAGGAAGGTTTCTGGGGTTTTCTGCGGCACCAGGTGGGCGCGCGTGCGCTGACCCCGCAGGAGGGGACCTCGCCGGATGCCATCCTGTCGCGCGCCGAGGCAGGGCTTGCTGCCGGAGATATTTCGGCCGCGCTTGGCGAACTTGCAGCGCTGCCGCCAGAGGCGCAGTCTGCCATGGCGGGCTGGGTGGCCCTGGCGCAGGATCGTCTTGCCGCGGAACAGGCGCTCGCTGCGCTGCCCGCCCCTACCGCCCCGTGAGGAGACCCGGATGCTCTGGTCGCTGTTGAAGGTTGTCGCATTTCTGGCCATCGTGGCTGGCTTGGCGGTTCTGGCCGGCACGCTGTCGGATCGGACCGATGGTTTGCGGCTCTGGGTCTGGAACTACGAATTCACGCTTGGCCCGCTGCAGGCCGTGATCGCGCTGCTGGCGGTGCTTGTGCTGCTGTGGCTGCTGCTGAAACTGATCGATCTGGCCATCGCCAGTCTGCGCTTTCTGAACGGCGACGAGACCGCGCTCAGCCGTTATTTCGACCGCAATCGCGAACGCCGCGGCTATGAGGCGCTGAGCGAGGGGATGATCGCGCTGGCCGGGGGTGAGACCACGCGCGCGCTGGCCCGTGCCAAGACGGCCGAACGGCTGTTGCACAAGCCGGAACTGACCGGCCTTCTGACCGCGCAGGCGGCCGCGGCTTCCGGCGATACGAAGACCGCCACAGAGGCCTGGCGGGCCCTTCTGAACAACGAGGCAACCCGCTTTGTCGCGGTCCGTGGCCTTCTGCAGCAGAAGCTGGCCGAGGGCGATACCGCGACGGCGCTGAAGCTTGCCGAACAGGCCTTCGCATTGAAGCCGCGCCATGCCGAGACCCAGGATGTCTTGCTGAAACTCCAGGCCGAGGGCGGCGACTGGAAGGGCGCCCGCAGCACCCTGGCGGAAAAGCTTCGCACCGGCGGGCTGCCGCGCAGCGTCTATCGCCGGCGCGATGCGCTTCTGGCCCTGCAGGAAGCGAAGACCATCCTCGACGAAGGCGCCACGGCCGAGGCGCGCGATGCCGCGATCGAGGCAAACCGCCAGTCGCCCGACCTGATCCCGGCCGCGGTGATTGCTGCGCGGGCGATGATCGAGAAGGGCGACAAGCGTGGTGCGACGCGGATTCTGAAGAAAGCCTGGGAGGCCCAGCCCCATCCCGATCTTGCCGCCAGCTTTGCCGCAATCGAACCGGATGAGGTGCCCGAGGCGCGGCTGAAGCGCTTCCGCACCCTGTTGTCGGTCAACCCCGGCCATGAGGAATCGCGGCTGACCGAGGCCGAGCTTCTGCTTGCGGCCGAGGATTTCCCGGCGGCCCGGGCCGCCCTTGGCAGCCTGCCCCAGACGCATCCGACCCAGCGCGCGCTGACGATCCTTGCTGCGGCCGAGCGTGGCAGCGGCGCGCCCGACGATCAGGTTCGCGCCACGCTGTCGCGCGCACTGACCGCGCCGCGCGGGCCAGAATGGGTTTGCGACAAGTGCGGCATGGTGCATGACGACTGGGTGCCGGTCTGCGGCAATTGCAACGGGTTCGATACGCTCAGCTGGCGCGAGGTCGAGACCGACCACCGCGCGCCCGTCCGCCCGGATCTGGCCGGCCTCGTCCTGGCTCCACCGCAACCGCCCGCGGTGATGATCCGCGAAATTCCCAGCCAGCCCGATCCTGAACCCGAGCCGGACCCCAAGCCCGCGCCGCCGAAAGACGTGACCCCGCCACTGCCCCCTGACGAGATCCTTCGCCGCGCAAACTAGGGCTGCGCGGCGCCGAACGACATGGCCGGGCGCCGGCATGGACGGCCCCCGCCTCAGGACCAGACCATGGCGACCGACAGGGCCGATGGTCCGGGGTCATGATGAAAACATATGCATATCAATAGGATAGATTGATTCACCCTGGCAGTTTGCAATGATCTCGCAACGCCGACAGGACGTCTTGAAAAGATCGCATCACGCAGGTAAAAGGCGCGCGTGGCCCCAATAGCTCAGTTGGTAGAGCAATTGCTTCGTAAGCAATGGGTCGGCGGTTCGAGTCCGTCTTGGGGCACCACCTTTTCACCAACATTTCGTCGCGGCGGGAACTGACGTCCCGCCCGAAGGACTGCAGTTGTTGCATGGCATGCAGGAACAGCGACCAGCGATGATTTTCGGGCTGCCGGAACGTCGGTCGGTTTCGGTTCAACCGATCACGACAGATGCCAACGGTCTCCCGTCGATGATGTCCATTCAAGTCCCCCGCATTCGATGGCGGCTGACCCGGCCGGGAATCGCTTCGCGGCCGTAACTTCGCCTTTCATATCGGCACGATGCTGGCGATAGATCGCCCGATGTCGCCGATGCGGTCTTCCCCTTGGTCAGGCGACTCGCGATGGTCCGAGGGATTTCTGGTGATCCGACCACCCGCCGCCCCTTTGGCCGGAGCTGTCCCGCCCTATTCCTGCGGCATCGTCGGAAGGGCCTTCAGGCGTTCAGCGCCCGAGCGGGCCATGGAAGGCGATGGCCTCGGCCCTGCCGGTCACCGTGAAGAACGTACATTTCCCGGTGATGCCGTTGCGATGGTCAGGCACGCACCAGCGATCAGGTGAATGTCCTGTCTTCCAGTCCTTGCTCGGGTGTTTTACCGCCACATTCGACAGCGCTTGCACTGGCTGTTGCGGGTGACGTGTATGGAAGGGATTTCAACAGGCCAAGTAGTCGTCAAATATCAACTACTTGGCCTGTGGGAAATGGTGCCCAGAAGAGGACTCGAACCTCCACGCCTTGCGGCACTGGTACCTGAAACCAGCGCGTCTACCAATTCCGCCATCTGGGCGATGTCGTGAGGGGCGATTTAGCCGGCGGGATTGGGGAAGTCAACACGCCCCGTCGGGCCGGGAAAGAAATTTCCTGCGCGGGCTTTGGTCTTGCTGGCCTGTCGCGCCGCAGGTATTGATCGGCCAGGGACAATGGCCCGCAAGGGGGGGTTTCCGCATGAGCAAGCTGGTCACGATCTATGGCGGCTCGGGGTTCATCGGGCGATTGATCGCGCGACGCATGGCAAAGCTCGGCTGGCGCGTCCGCGTCGCCGTGCGCCGGCCGAACGAGGCGCTGTTTGTCAAACCTTACGGCGTGCCGGGCCAGGTTGAGCCGGTGCTGTGCAACATCCGCGACGATGGCTCGGTTCGTGCCGCCATGCGCGGGGCGGATGCGGTGGTGAACTGTGTCGGCACCTTCGATCGTGGCGGCAAGAACAACTTCGCCGCGGTCCAGGCCGAGGGCGCCGGCCGCATCGCCCGGATCGCGGCCGACGAGGGTGTCGCCCATCTGGTCCAGCTTTCGGCCATCGGTGCCGATCCCGAGGCGGATTCGCTTTACTCCCGATCGAAGGGCAAGGGCGAACAGGCCGTGCTCGCCGCCTTCCCCGCTGCGGTGATCCTGCGCCCCTCGGTGGTCTTCGGGCCGGGCGACGGGTTGTTCAACCGGTTTGGCGGCATGGTTGCGGCCTTGCCGGTGATTCTGCTGCCGCATGCCGCAACGAAGTTCCAGCCGGTCTATGCCGATGATGTTGCTCTGGCCGCGGTGAAGGGGGCCACCGGCGAGGCGGCGCCTGGCATCTACGAACTCGGCGGTTCCGATGTGATGACGCTGCGCGGAATCGTCCAGGAAACCGCCCGGCAGGCGATGCGGCGCCGGCTGATCCTCGGGATCCCGGAATGGCCGATGCGGATCGTGGCGGCCTTGCTGGACTTCGGCTCGGTGCTGACGGGCAGGCTGTTCCCGAACAAGATCATGACGCGCGACCAACTGACCCAGTTGCGCCATGACAATGTGGTGGCGCCGGGGGCCAAGGGCCTGCCGGATCTCGGCATCGACCCGATGGCGGTGGATGTGGTGCTGCCGGAATACCTGTGGCGCTACCGCCCCTCGGGGCAGTTTGCCGCCATCAAGGATTCGGCCAGGAATCTGAAGAAGGCCTGACATCGTGGATACCACTCTGACCGCCGCCTTTCTGGGTCTGCTGGAAGGGCTGACAGAGTTCATCCCGGTCTCATCGACAGGACATCTGCTGCTTGCGGGTCATTTCCTGGGTTTCGAGTCGAGGGGCAAGACCTTCGAGGTCGTCATCCAGTTGGGCGCGGTCCTGGCGCTGTTCTCGGTCTACGCGGTAAAGCTGGGGCATCTTTTTGCTGCTGCCCGCACCGAAGACTGGGCGCGTCGCGCGATATTTTCGGTGACGCTGGCCTTCCTGCCGGCAGTGGGGGTGGGGTTTCTCCTGCACGATTTCATCAAGACCGTGCTGTTCGAGACGCCGGTGCTGATCGCCGTGATGCTGATTCTGGGCGGGGTGGTGCTTCTGTTCATCGAGCGGCTGGCACCCAAGCCTCCGGAAATCACCGATGCGTTGCAAGTGCCTTTTGGCAAGGCGCTGGTGATCGGCATCTTCCAGTGCCTTGCCATGGTGCCCGGCGTCTCGCGGTCGGGAGCAACGATCGTGGGCGGGCTGCTTCTGGGTGTTGAAAAGCGCGCGGCCGCCGAGTTTTCATTCCTGCTGTCGCTGCCGACCATGGGCGCGGCGGTGGCTTACGATCTGTACAAGAACCGCGATGTTCTGGACTTCGCCACCTGGCACGAGATCGCCATCGGCTTTGCCGTGGCCTTCGTGACCGCCGTTGTCGTGGTGCGCTGGCTGCTGAATTACCTTGGCCAGCACGGCTATGCGGTTTTCGGCTGGTGGCGAATCATCGTGGGGACAGCGGCACTTGCGGCGCTTTGGCTTGGGTTCTGAGAAAGTTTGGAACCCAAGCTGACCTAAAATCGGAGTGCAGGCGGGAAAATTCCGCCCAGACGCCAAAAAATCCTCCATTTAGGTCAGCATAGCTTACTTTTATTCTCCCGGGAACCGGACTACCAAGATGCACCCGAGGCAACCGGACAGGGACGCGCAGCCATGGCCACGCAGAAGATGCTAAAATTCGTCACCATCGGGAAAGAGATGCCCGAGAAACGCGAAGCATCGGCGCGCGCCCATGATTTCGACGAGATCTACCGCGACTTTGCCACCGCCAAGGCTGCGGAACAGGCCAGCCGCTGCAGCCAGTGCGGTGTGCCCTATTGCCAGGCGCATTGCCCGCTGCACAACAACATCCCCGACTGGCTGCGCCTGACCGCCGAGGGCCGGCTGCGCGAAGCCTGGGAAACCGCGCAGGCCACCAACACCTTCCCCGAAATCTGCGGACGGATCTGCCCGCAGGATCGGCTCTGTGAAGGCAATTGCGTGATCGAACAGGCCGGGCACGGCACCGTGACCATCGGCGCGGTCGAGAAATACATCACGGATACCGCCTGGGATGAAGGCTGGGTCCAGCCGGCCCGTCCGGCAAGGGAACGGGCTGAAAGCGTGGGCATCATCGGCGCCGGCCCCGGCGGGCTGGCGGCGGCCGACCGGCTGCGCCGTGCTGGCCTGCAGGTTACGGTCTATGACCGTTACGACCGGGCGGGCGGGCTGATGACTTATGGTATCCCCAGTTTCAAGCTGGAAAAGCCGGTGGTGCAGCGGCGGATCGAACAGATCGAAGCCTCTGGCGTGCAACTCGTGCTGAATTGCGCTGTGGGTCAGGATCTTACCTTCGATGCCATCCGTGGCCGGCACGACGCGGTGTTGATCGCGACCGGCGTCTACAAGACCCGCGGGATCGAGGCGCCGGGCGCGGGCGCTGCGGGTATCGTCCGGGCGCTGGACTATCTGACGGCGTCGAACCGGCTGTCCTTCGGCGACGAGGTGGCGGATTTCTCGAACGGCATGCTGGATGCGGCCGGCAAGCGCGTTGTCGTCATAGGGGGGGGCGACACGGCGATGGATTGCGTGCGCACGGCAATCCGCCAGGGGGCGACCTCGGTGAAATGCCTTTATCGCCGCGACCGGGCCAATATGCCCGGCAGCCAGCGCGAAGTGCAGAACGCCGAGGAGGAGGGCGTCGAATTCGTCTGGCTTTCGGCGCCAAAAGGTTTCACTGGCGGCACGCGGGTCGAGGGCGTCCTGGTCCAGAAGATGCGCCTCGGTGCGCCCGATGCCAGCGGTCGGCAAAGCCCCGAGGTGATCGAGGGCGCCGATTATACCGAACCCGCGGAACTGGTGGTGCAGGCGCTGGGCTTTGAGCCCGAGAATTTGCCAACGCTCTGGGGCGTCCCGGAACTGGCCGTTACCCGCTGGGGTACGATCAAGGCCGATTTCCGCAGCCATGCCACCAGCCTGCCCGGCGTCTATGCCGCAGGCGACATCGTGCGCGGCGCCAGCCTTGTGGTCTGGGCGATCCGCGACGGGCGCGATGCGGCCGATTCGATCCTGGACTACCTTGCCCAGACGGGGGCGATGGCGGCGGAATAGCCTGCAGCCGCCTGCCCGCCCCGGCACGAAACATTCAGCGCCCGCCACGGTGGGCCGCATGGAAGGATGGGATCCCGGTGAAACACGCACTTGCCCTGACCCTGCTACTTGCTCCCCTGCCTGCCGCCGCCGCAGGCACCTGGCAGCCGCCCGAAGGTTGTCAGATCTTTCTGACCGTGCAGTCGAAGGGCTGTCGCGTCTCGAACCACTATCGCTGTGCCGCCGATGCCCCGGGCGACCAGTGGCGTGCCGATTTCGATCAGGAAGGGCTGTTCTTCGTCTCGCGCATCAACTTCGAGACGGAATGGGTGGAAAGCCTGGAAAGCAATCCGCCGGTGCGCCAGATACTTGATCCGAACCCCGAGGACGCGGCCAGCTTTTCCGAACTGATCGCGACCGGCGCCGATACCTATGTCTTCAGTCTTTCGCGCGACGACGGAACCCATTCCAATGTGCAGGGTGCCGACCGGCTGACCGGGCAGGTGCTGACCATCGACCATATCCCGCTGGAAGTGACCGAGTTCGATTTCATCGAAACGGACGATGCGGGCAACCAGTTGCATGCCGCACATGGCAACGAATACATCAGCCGCGAGTGGCGGCTGTTCTTTGCCGGCCCGGGCGAAACCGATCTGGGCGATGGCCAGTGGCGGCCGATCGATGGCAGTCCAATGGAATTCGTCCTGCCCGATGAGCCGGGCTTCGCCTCGTCCCGGCCGATCTATGACTGCGACGCGCTGACCGCCCACACGACCCCCGACCAGAAGCCTGCGGCAGATGCCGCCATCCTGCCCGCCAGCCTGAAGGAGTGAGCCATGACGAACTTTGACGAAGCCTGGGTGCGGGCCGAGGAAGACAAGCGCGCCTGGCTGGATGCGAACGGGCTTTACAAGGCCGAGGACGAGCATTCGTCCTGCGGCGTGGGCCTGGTGGTCTCGATCAGCGGCAAGCCGTCGCGCAAGGTGGTGGAGAACGGCATCGCCGCGCTGAAGGCGATCTGGCACCGCGGCGCGGTCGATGCCGATGGCAAGACCGGCGATGGTGCCGGCATCCATGTGCAGATTCCGGTGAAGTTCTTTTATGACGTGGTGCGCCGCACCGGGCATGAGCCGGACCCGAAGAAGCTGATTGCCGTGGGCCAGGTCTTCCTGCCGCGCACCGATTTCGGCGCGCAGGAGCGCTGCCGCACCATCGTGGAAACCGAAGTGCTGCGGATGGGCCATTACATCTATGGCTGGCGGCATGTGCCGGTGGATATCTCGGTCCTGGGCGACAAGGCCAATGCCACCCGCCCCGAGATCGAGCAGATCCTGATCCGCTGCGAGAAGGACATCGATCAGGAACAGTTCGAGCGCGAACTCTACATCATCCGCCGCCGGATCGAGAAGGCGGCGACGGCATCCGGCATCCAGGGGATGTATCTGTGCAGCCTGTCCTGCCGGTCGGTGATCTACAAGGGGATGATGCTGGCCGAACAGGTCAGCACCTTCTACCCCGACCTGCAGGACGAACGCTTTGAGTCCGCCTTCGCGATCTATCACCAGCGCTATTCGACCAACACTTTCCCGCAATGGTGGCTGGCGCAGCCGTTCCGGATGCTGGCCCATAACGGCGAGATAAACACGCTGAAGGGCAACGTCAACTGGATGAAAAGCCACGAGATCCGCATGGCTTCCTCGGCCTTTGGCGAGAAGGCCGAGGATATCAAGCCGATCATCCCTTCGGGCACCTCCGACAGCGGCGCACTGGACGCGGTGTTCGAGGTTCTGGTCCGCTCCGGGCGTTCCGCGCCGATGGCCAAGACCATGCTGGTGCCCGAGGCCTGGTCGAAGCAGACGGTGAACATGCCCAAGGCCTGGGCCGACATGTATTCCTACTGCAATTCGGTCATCGAGCCCTGGGACGGCCCGGCCGCGCTGGCAATGACCGATGGCCGCTGGGTCTGCGGCGGGCTTGACCGCAACGGGTTGCGGCCGATGCGCTATGTCGTCACCGGCGATGGGCTGCTGATTGCAGGCTCCGAGGCCGGGATGGTGCCGGTGGACGAAACCACGATACGCGAAAAGGGCGCGCTGGGCCCGGGGCAGATGATTGCCGTCGATATGGCCGAGGGCAAGCTTTACCACGACACCGAGGTCAAGGACCGGCTGGCGCATGCCCAGCCCTATGGCGAGTGGATCGAAAAGGTCATCGACCTGAACGCCCTGCTGCGCGATGTGCCGGAAAAGGCCGTCCACAGCGGCGCCGATCTGCGCAAGCGCCAGATCGCGGCCGGCTTCACTGTCGAGGAACTGGAGCAGGTCCTGGCCCCGATGGCCGAGGACGGCAAGGAAGTCGTCGCGTCGATGGGCGACGACACGCCGCCGGCGGTGCTGTCTTCGGTCTACCGGCCGCTGTCGCATTATTTCCGCCAGAACTTCAGCCAGGTGACGAACCCGCCGATCGACTCGCTGCGCGAGGGCCGGGTCATGAGTCTGAAGACCCGGTTCGGCAACCTGAAGAACGTGCTCGATGAATCGAGCAACCAGACCGAGATCCTCGTGCTGGAAAGCCCCTTCATCGCCAATGCCGAATTCGAGGTGCTGGTAAAGCGCTTCGGCGATCAGGTGGCTTTCATCGACTGCACTTTCCCGGTGGCACCAGGGCATGACGACCTGCGTCAGGCCCTGGAACGCATCCGCGCCGAGGCCGAGGATGCCGTGCGCTCCGGCGCCGGCCAACTGGTGCTGACCGACGAACATCAGGGCCCCGAAAAGGTGGGGATGCCGATGATCCTGGCCACCAGCGCGGTGCATTCCTGGCTGACGCGCAAGGGCCTGCGCACCTTCTGCTCGATCAACGTCCGTTCCGCCGAATGCATCGACCCGCATTACTTCGCGGTGCTGATCGGCTGCGGCGCAACCACAGTGAATGCCTATCTGGCACAGGATTCCATTGCCGACCGGATCAACCGCGGCCTTCTCGACGGCAACCTGATCGATGCGGTGCGCCGCTATCGCGATGCTATCGACGCCGGCCTGTTGAAGATCATGTCCAAGATGGGAATCTCGGTCATCTCCTCCTATCGCGGCGGCCTGAACTTTGAAGCCGTGGGCCTGTCCCGCGCCATGGTGGCGGAATATTTCCCCGGCATGCAAAGCCGCATCTCGGGCATCGGTCTGCACGGCGTCGAGCAGAAGCTTGAAGAAGTGCACCGCCGGGGCTGGCGCGGCGGTGCCGATGTGCTGCCCATCGGCGGCTTCTACAAGGCACGGCGTTCGGGCGAAAAACACGCCTGGGAAGCGCAGACCATGCATATGCTGCAATCGGCCTGCGACCGTGCGAGCTATGATATCTGGAAGCATTACAGCGCTGCGATGCGGGCCAACCCGCCGATTCATCTGCGCGACCTTCTGGATATCAAGGCGCTGGGCAAGCCCGTGGCCATCGAAGAGGTCGAATCGATCACCTCGATCCGCAAGCGCTTCGTCACCCCGGGAATGAGCCTTGGCGCCCTCGGCCCCGAGGCGCACAAGACGCTGAACGTGGCGATGAACCGCATCGGCGCCAAATCCGACAGCGGCGAGGGCGGCGAGGATCCGGCGCATTTCACCCCGGAACCCAATGGCGACAACCCTTCGGCCAAGATCAAGCAGGTGGCCTCGGGCCGCTTCGGGGTGACGGCAGAATATCTGAACGCCTGCGAAGAGCTGGAAATCAAGGTGGCCCAGGGTGCCAAGCCCGGCGAGGGCGGGCAGCTGCCGGGAATGAAGGTCACGGCGCTGATCGCGCGCCTGCGACATTCGACACCGGGGGTGACGCTGATCTCGCCGCCGCCGCACCACGACATCTATTCGATCGAGGATCTGGCCCAGCTGATCTATGATCTGAAGCAGATCAACCCGCGCGCCAAGGTGACGGTCAAGCTGGTGTCGTCCTCCGGCGTCGGCACCATCGCGGCGGGCGTGGCCAAGGCCAAGGCGGATGTGATCCTGATTTCCGGCCATAACGGCGGCACCGGCGCCAGCCCGGCGACCAGCATCAAATATGCCGGCCTGCCCTGGGAAATGGGCCTGACCGAGGCGCATCAGGTTCTGGCGATGAACAATCTGCGCGAGCGGGTGACGTTGCGCACCGACGGGGGGTTGCGCACCGGGCGCGACATCGTGATGGCGGCGATGATGGGGGCCGAGGAATATGGCATCGGCACCGCCGCCCTGATCGCCATGGGCTGCATCATGGTGCGGCAATGCCAGTCGAACACCTGTCCGGTGGGCGTCTGCACCCAGGACCCCAAGCTGCGCGAGAAATTCACCGGCACGGCGGACAAGGTGGTGAACCTGATCACCTTCTATGCCCAGGAAGTGCGGGAGATCCTGGCCCAGATCGGTGCCCGGTCGATGGATGAGATCATCGGCCGTGCCGATCTGTTGACGCAGGTCAGCCGCGGCCATGCCGATCTGGACGATCTGGACCTGAACCCGTTGCTGATCACCGTGGATGGCGCGCAGAAGATCACCTACGACCGATCCAAGCCGCGCAACGCGGTGCCCGATACGCTTGATGCCGAGATCATCAAGGACGGCCACCGCTTCTTTGAAGACGGCGAGAAGATGCAGCTGTCCTATGCGGTCAGGAACACGCTGCGTACCATCGGCACCCGGGCGTCGAGCCATATCGTCAAGAAGTTCGGCATGCGCAACGGCCTGCAATCCGACCATCTGACGGTGAAGCTGACCGGCAGTTGCGGCCAGTCGCTGGGCGCTTTTGCCGTGAACGGGTTGAAGATCGAGGTGCAGGGCGATGCCAACGACTATGTCGGCAAGGGCCTGTCGGGCGGCACCATCACCGTCCGGCCGCAGATGGCCAGCCCGCTGAAAGCCGAGGCCAACACGATCATCGGCAATACCGTGCTTTACGGCGCGACCGACGGGTTCCTGTTTGCCGCGGGTCGGGCAGGCGAACGCTTTGCCGTCCGCAACTCGGGCGCGAAGGTGGTGGTCGAAGGCTGCGGGTCGAACGGTTGCGAATACATGACCGGCGGCGTGGCCGTGATCCTTGGCCGGATCGGCGCCAACTTTGGCGCCGGCATGACCGGGGGCATGGCCTATGTCTACGACCCCGAGGGCATGGCCGAAGATTTCATGAACCTCGAGTCGATCCTGACCTGCGGTCTCGGCCATCCGCATTGGGAAGCGCAGGCGAGGGGCCTGATCGAACGGCACCTGGCCGAAACCGGATCGCGCCTTGCCGCGAGAATCCTGACCGACTGGGCGGAGGAGAAGCGCAATTTCCTGCAGATCTGCCCGAAGGAAATGGTGACGCATCTGGCGCATCCCTTGTCGGATGAGCCGGCGAAAGTTCCGGCGGAATGAAGGAAAGGCCCCTTTTGCGGGGGCCTTTTCGCCAACGGAAATCTGTCGGCCCGGCCGCCGCTGGCTCTTGGCCGCCGCGCCAGCGGTTGTCACCCGGTGCCCGGGTGAACGGCGTGACGTCTTCGCATGCGATCGGGTCCTGCGGCCTTGACCGGATGGCGGGGATCGGGCCTAAGTCGCGCCATGGCCGATGAGACCGATCTGACCGAGGGACCGAAACCGGCCCGGCGCGCCCCCCGCAAGCCGCGTGCGAAACCCGCCCGCGGCAAGGCGCCGGCGCGGCCGGGGTTTTTTCGGCGCCTGCGCCGGTGGATCCTGCGGGCGATGACGGCCGTGATCGCCGTCTTCCTGCTGTTGATCGTGCTGTTCAGCTTCGTGCCGCCACCGATCAACTATTACCAGTTGAGCGAGAGCCTGCGCCTGGGCGGGATCGAGAAGGATTGGGTCGGCTGGGACGAGATCGCCCCCGTCATGGGCCGCGCGGCAGTGGCGGCGGAAGATGCGAATTTCTGCAACCACTGGGGCTTTGACATGGGTGCGATCCGCCAGGCGATCGCGCAGGGCGGCAATCGTGGTGCCTCGACCATCAGCCAGCAGGTGACGAAGAACGTCTTTCTCTGGCAGGGTCGCAGCTGGGCGCGAAAGGCGATGGAGGCGGCGCTGACCCCGGTGGTCGAACTGCTGTGGTCCAAGCAGCGTATCCTGGAGGTCTATCTGAACGTGGCGGAGTTCGGCGAAGGAATCTTTGGCGTGCAGGCCGCGGCGCGCCACTATTTCGGCGTCGAGGCGCGCGACCTGACGGCGACACAAGCGGCGCGGCTGGCGGCAGTCCTGCCCGATCCGAAGGGCCGCAACCCCGCGAAACCCTCGGATTTCGTGAAGAAACGCGCGCGGCAGATCGCCGGGGGCGCCGAGACGATTGCCGCCGATGGCCGCGCCGCCTGCTTCGATGAGGACCGGGCGGGTTGATCGAGCGGAATCGCGGCGCTATCACGGGGGAAACCTGGATCGAGCCCTGCCGATGAACCGCCTGTATCACGTTCCGCTTTCGCCGTTCTGCCGCAAGGTGCGCCTGACGCTTGCGGAAAAACGCATCGAGGTGGAACTGGTCGAGGAGCGCTACTGGGAACCGTCGCCGGATTTCCTGCGCCGCAACCCGGCGGGGAAGGTGCCCGTCTTGCGGCTGGAGAACCGGGTGCTGAGCGAAAGCCAGGCGATCTGCGAATTCATCGAGGAAACCGTGCCCCTGCCGGCGCTGATGCCGCGCGACCCCGATGCCCGCTATGAGGTGCGCCGGCTGTGCGCCTGGTTCGACGACAAGTTTCACAACGAGGTGACGTCGAAGCTGTTGTACGAGCGGGTGAACAAGAAGGTCACGAAGGAAGGCTATCCGGATTCGAAGAACGTCAAATCCGGCGCGCAGAAGATCAAGTATCACCTCGATTACATGGCCTGGCTGCTGGACCAGCGGCGCTGGCTGGCCGGAAACGAGATGACGCTGGCGGATTTCACCGCGGCCGCGCATCTTTCCAGCCTGGACTATATCTCGGATGTGGACTGGAACCGCCATGCGGTGATCAAGGACTGGTATGCCAAGATCAAGTCGCGCCCGTCGTTCCGACCGCTCCTGGCCGATCAGGTGCCGGGATTCCTGCCGCCCGCGCATTATGCCGATCTGGATTTCTGAGGGCAGCGGCCGGGGGCGCCGCCCCCGGACCCCCGGGGATATTTGTGCAGAGAAGAAGTCATGAGCGGGTCGCTGAAGGACCGTCTTGTGGTGCGGGCGATGGAAGAGGGCTTCGCCAGGGCCGGCATCTGCGCGCCCGATGCCGCGCCTGAGACAGCCGGGCGGTTGCGGGCCTTTCTGGCAGCGGAGCGGCATGGCCAGATGGGCTGGATGGCCGAGCGCGAGGCCTGGCGCGGCAGTGCCGCGGCGTTGTGGCCGCAGGCGCGGTCGGTGATCATGCTGGCTGAGGCCTATACGCCCGAATCCGATCCGCTGGCGGGGCTGGCGCAGCGCGATCGGGGTGTGATCTCGGTCTATGCCCAGGGCAAGGACTACCACGACCTGGTGAAGCGGCGGCTGAAACGGTTGGGGCGGTGGCTTCTCGATCAGGCGGGGGGCGAAATCAAGGTCTTTGTCGATACCGCGCCGGTGATGGAGAAGCCGCTTGCCCAGGCGGCGGGGCTGGGATGGCAAGGCAAGCATACCAACCTGGTGGGGCGGGATCTGGGGTCGTGGTTCTTTCTTGGCGCAATCTTCACCACGCTGGATCTGGCGAAGGACACGCCCGGGGTCGATCATTGCGGCAGTTGCCGGGCCTGTCTGGACATCTGTCCGACCGGGGCTTTCCCGGCGCCCTACCAGTTGGATGCACGGCGCTGCATTTCCTATCTGACGATCGAACATCGCGGGCCGGTCGATGCTGACCTGCGTGTGCGGATGGGAAACCGGATCTATGGTTGCGACGATTGCCTGGCGGTCTGTCCCTGGAACAAGTTTGCGGTTGCCGCGACGGAGATCGGCTATGCGGCAAGGGTGGGCGTGCCGGAGCTGGCCGATCTGGCCGGGCTGGACGACGCGGCCTTTCGCCTGCGTTTTGCCGGCAGCCCGATCAAGCGGATCGGGCGGGACCGGATGGTGCGCAATGTGCTTTATGCCATCGGGAATTCCGGTCTTCCGGCCTTGATTCCAGTGGCCGAAGGCTTGCGCGCCGATGCCGATCCCGCGGTGGCCGATGCGGCGGGCTGGGCGGTGGACCGCCTGTCACAACCTGGAGACGCAAGAGGCTAGGGAACCGGGGCGGGTCGTGATATGTTGTCCTTCCCCAACGGAGGAGATGACCATGAGCAGGCATCTGGCAGACAAGCGCAAACCATCGGCCGGCGGGCGCATGCGGGCCTTCCTGCGGATCGAGCGCGAGGGACGAGCGACCTGGCACCGGCCGCACACGCCCAGCGGCGCGAACCGGCTGATACAATATCTGCGCATCGCGCGTGGCCGGACGGTCTGAGCCGGGATCGGGGGTCCCGGCGTCCGGATCGACCTGCAGTGGTCAGTCCCTGACCGGAGGCTTCAGGCGGTCGCGCAGGTCGACCAGGATATCGCGCAGATCGTGGATGTCGGAAAGCGACAGGCCGGTCTTCGCGGCGAAGGCGGCGGGAATGCTGGCAGCTTGCCGGGCGAGGGTGTGGCCCTCGGGCGTCAGCGTCAGGCGAACCTGGCGTTCATCCGCCGAATCGCGGCGCCGCGCTAGCCAGCCCGCGGCCTCCATCCGCTTCAGAAGCGGGGTAAGGGTGTTCGATTCGAGCCGCAATGCTGCAGCGATCCGGCCCACGGTCTGGCCATCTTCGCCTGCGAGGGCGGAAAGGACAAGGTATTGCGGATAGGTCAGTCCCAGCGGCTCCAGCAGCGGCGCATAGGCCGATTGCATGGCATGGGCCGTGGAATAGAGCGCGAAGCACAGCATGTCGGCCGGGGCGAGGGTCATGGGTCTTGATATATCGCGCACGATAAAAGCGCAAGCGATTGACTGATGGGGCGGGAATCGATAGAAAAATCGTGTACGATTTAATCGTCAGCGATAGGAGAAGCAGATGTCGGTCGATGTGAAATACTGGACGGAATCCCATGCCACCGGCGGTGGCCGCAACGGGCTGTCGAAGCTGGTCGATGGCAAGCTGACGATCACCATGACCAGCCCGAAAGAGCTGGGCGGGTCGGGCGCGGGGCATAATCCGGAGGAGCTGTTCGCGGTGGGTTATGCCGCCTGCTATCTGGGCGCGATGCGTTTTGCCGCGCAGAGCGAAAAACTGGGAACCGTGCCGGACGACACCTCTGTCAATGCCCATGTCGGCATCGGGCCGCGGTCGGATGGCGGGTTCGGGCTTTCGGTGCGGCTGGTGGTGAAGATGCCGGGCGTGGATCGCGCCGTGGCAGAGAAGATCGCCGAACGCGGCCATTTCATCTGCCCTTATTCGAATGCGACGAAGGGCAATATCGAGGTCGTGACCGAGGTCGTCTGACCCGGGAATCAATGGGTCCTGCCGCGGCAACGGGCTTGCGGCCGGGACCTGGCGCTTTGCTGCAGGAGAGGCCCCGGAAACGCCGGGGCCTTTTCTTGTGCGATATGCGGGGTCAGGCGCGGACCAGCTTCTCGTAGGTTTCGGCGATGTCGCGGGCCATGGCGCCGACCTCGAAGGTGAAGCTGCCGATCTGGCCCACCGGCGTGACCTCGGCCGCCGTTCCCGTCAGCCAGCATTGTTCGAAATCCGCCAGTTCGGTGGGGTCGATGTGGCGTTCGTGGACCTTGATGCCCTTCTGCTGCAGCAGTTCGATCACCGTCTGCCGGGTGATGCCGTTCAGGAAGCAGTCGGGCAGCGGGGTATGCACCTCACCGTCCTTGGTAAAGAAGATGTTGGCGCCGGTCGCTTCGGCCACATAGCCGCGATAATCCATCATCAGCGCGTCCGAGCAGCCCTTGGCCTGCGCGGCATGCTTGGACATGGTGCAGATCATGTAGAGTCCAGCGGCCTTGGCCGCAGAGGGGATGGTTGCCGGATCCGGGCGGCGCCATTTCGAGATGTCGAGCTTGGCGCCCTTCATCTTGGCATCGCCGTAATAGGCGCCCCATTCCCAGCCGGCGATCGCCAGACGCACCGGGTTGCCCACGGCCGAGACCCCCATCTCATCGCCGGCGCCGCGGAAGGCGATGGCGCGGACATAGGCGTCGGTCCAGCCGTTCGCCTTCAGCATCTCGTATTTGGCGGCTTCGATCTCCTGCACCGACCAGGGGATTTCCATGTCGATCAGCTCGGCCGATCTGCGCAGGCGCATGGAATGCTCGACGCCCTTGAAGATCTTGCCATTGTAGCAGCGTTCGCCTTCGAAGACGGCCGAGGCATAATGCAGCGCATGGGTAAGGATGTGGACATTGGCGTCCCGCCAGGGGACCAGCTTGCCGTCCATCCAGATGAATCCGTCGCGATTGTCATATGCCGCCATATCCCGGCCCTCCGTTTTGTGAATATTGCGCCGGATATGTCCGCTCCGGACACGATCTTGCGCGAAACCGCAGAACGGCTACGCTTTATGACTTGGAAAGTCAACAAGGCTGACGTAAATCTGCCGGAAAGGGAGGCGGATGATGGCCGAAACTTCGGGCGGGGAGGGTCTGCTCTACCTGACGGACGAGCAGCTGAGGAAGGGCATCGAGGCAATGTTCTTTGCCTATCGGGGGTTTACTGCCGATCCCGACCGCATTCTCGAAACCCTCGAATACGGCCGCGCCCATCATCGGGCGCTGCATTTCATTCACCGTGCGCCGGGTACGACCGTCTCGAATCTGCTGGCGATCCTGGGGGTGACGAAGCAGTCGCTCAATCGGGTATTGCGCACGCTGATCGATGACGGACATGTCCGCAGCGAAAAGGGACGGAAGGATGCGCGCGAACGGCATCTGTTCCTGACCGAGAAGGGCGAGACGCTGGAACGGCAGCTTTCCGATGCGCAGCGGGCGCGGATGCGGGCCGCCTACCGCGCAGCCGGGCCGGCAGCGGTGCAGGGGTTCCGCCAGGTCCTGGAGGCGATGATGGACCCCGATATGCGCCATGCCTACAATCGCCTGAAGGAGAGCGGGGCATGACCGAAGTCAGGACGGGAGAAGCGCATCTTCTGGTGGTCGATGACGACGAGCGGATCCGTGGTCTGCTGCAGAAGTTCCTGATCCGCAGCGGTTATCTCGTCACCGTGGCCCGGGATGCGGCGCAGGCGCGCAAGCTGCTGTCGGGCCTGGATTTCGACCTGATCGTCCTTGATGTCATGATGCCGGGCGAAGACGGGATCAGCCTGACCCGCGCCCTGCGGCAGCGGATGCAGACGCCAATCCTGCTGCTGACGGCAAAGGGCGAGACGGTGAACCGCATCGAAGGATTCGAGGCCGGGGCCGACGACTATCTGGTCAAGCCTTTCGAGCCGAAGGAGCTTTTGCTGCGGATCAACGCCATCCTGCGGCGGGTGCCGCAGGTGTCCTCGGCCGATCCGGTGCCGAAGGTGCTGCATCTGGGCGCCGTGCGCTATGACATGGAGCGGGGCGAGTTGTGGCGCGGCGACCAGCCGGTCCGGTTGACAGCGACCGAGGCCGCGCTGATGCGGCTGTTCGCCCAGGCGCCCGGCGCCGCGATCAGCCGCGAGAAACTGGTCGGCGACCTTGGGCGCGAGGATGTGGCACAAGAGCGGGCGGTCGACGTGCAGATCACCCGGCTGCGGCGGAAGATCGAAGACGACCCGAAGGCGCCGCGCTATCTGCAGACCGTGCGCGGCGAGGGCTACATGCTGCAACCGGACTGAGCGGCGGGGCGCGCATCGGTCCGGTCCGTCGCCGCAATCTTGCGCGTGCCAGCGAAATCGGGGGTCTGTGCGGCCCCGCGGGATTCGACCGGGATCACAATGCCAGCGCCATGTCGCGATGGGCGATCCCCGCATCCATGTATTCCGGGCCGAAGGCGCGGAAGCCCAGTTTCTCGTAGAATTCCAGCGCGTGAACCTGGGCGCCGAGTTTGACGCGGGCAATCCCCGGGCGATGGCGAAACTCTTCGACCGCGGCGCGGATCAGGGCGGCGCCAAGGCCGGCGCCTCGCGCCTCGGGCAGGACGCAGACCCGGCCGATCTTGCCGGTATCGCCCAGTTCCAGCAGCCGCGCCGTTCCGACCGGACGGCCATCGACCATGGCCAGCAAATGGGTGGCGGACGGGTCCAGCCCGTCGACATCCTCTTCCAGGCTGACGCCCTGCTCCTCGATGAACACCTGCCGGCGGAGGGCCAGGCAGGTTTCAAGATCGCCGGTCACGCAGATCATGCAAAATAATCCCGCAGGATGCGGCCATAGATCGCCTTCAGCTTGCCGATCTGGGCAACCTCGACCCGTTCGTCCACCTGATGCATGGTCTTGCCCACCAGACCGAACTCTACCACCGGACAATGCGTCCTGACGAAACGCGCATCGGAGGTGCCGCCCGAGGTGGAATAGTCGGGGCGGATTCCGGTTTCCGCCTCGACCGCATCGCGCACCAGGGCCGAGAACTCTCCCGGCGGGGTCACGAAGCTTTCGCCCGAGATCGAGATGGCGCAGCCGATCACCACCCCCGTTTCCGCCTGTACCGCAGCGGCGTGGTCTTCCAGCCATCTGGTCAGGCTGTCGCCGGAATGAACGTCGTTGAAGCGGATGTTCACGGTGGCCGTACCGCGGGCGGGAATGACGTTCGTTGCCGGGTTGCCGCAGTCGATGGTGGTGATGGCCAGCGTCGAGGTGTCGAAATGGGCTGTGCCCTCGTCAAGCGGCCTTTCCTCAAGCCGGCCAAGAAGGCGGACCAGCGCCGACATCGGGTTTCTGGCCCGCTGGGGATAGGCGGAATGGCCCTGCACGCCGGTTGCAGTGAAGCGGCAGGTCAGGCTGCCACGGCGCCCGATCTTCATCATCTCGCCCAGTCTTTCGGGGCAGGTCGGCTCTCCCACCAGGCAATGCGTCATTCGTTCGCCTTCGCCCGCCATCCAATCCAGCAGGGCGACGGTACCATCCTTCGCCTCATCTTCCTCATCGCCGGTAATCGTCAGGATTACTGCGCCATCGGGCGGCGTGTTCCGCACGAAATCTACCGCGGCGGCGGCAAAGGCCGCAACGCCCGATTTCATGTCAGTGGCTCCGCGACCATACATCCAGCCATCGACTATGGCCGCGCCAAACGGATCCTGTGTCCAGGCCGCGATATCGCCCGCCGGCACCACGTCGGTATGGCCGTTGAAGCCGAAGCTGCGATTCGCCCCTTTCTTGCCCCAGCGGGCAAAGAGGTTGGCAATGCCGTTGCGATCCACCCGCCGGCATTCGAAGCCGGCATCCTCCAGCAACTCCTGCAGCAGGACCAGCGCCCCGCCCTCGGCCGGGGTGACGGAGTTGCAGCGGATCAGCCGGGCGGTCAGGTCGACAGGATCGATGGTGGTCATGGCAAGGGTCCGGTTCAATCGTGAAAGGGGGTCATCTGTGCGACGATGACAGAGTTCTCCGCAAGCGCACGCGCCATGAGTGCCTCTTCCGCGGCATCGATCTCTTCGCCCGCCTTGCGGCGTTCGTCGAGCGTCCCCAGGCCCTGCACCTCCAGCGGCGCAAGATCGGCATCCTTCAGGATCGCCACGGTCTCGCGCACGGCCTCGGCCTCGTCGACGCCACTGGCATAGCACATCAGCGCCGCGCCGGTGGCATTGTCAGGCAGGCCGTCGCCGGCCTTGCGCCCGACTTCGACGATCAGGGTGTACACCTGTTGCGGGCGCTTTTCCTTCTTCGGGCGGTCTTCCATATCGGCCATGATCCGCCCCTATCCGACGATCAGCCGCGGGCTGGTGGCAGCCTCGCCCACCTGGCCCACCACGGCGGCATCGGCAAAACCATGGGTTGAGAACACCGCCAGCACATCCTCGGCCGTCTCGGGAGTACAGGCGACCAGCAGCCCGCCCGAGGTCTGCGGATCGGTAATCAGCTTCTGGACTTCGGCCGGCAGGCCCGGGTCCAGCGTGACCTCCGTGCCATAGCTGGCCCAGTTCCGCCCCGAGGCGCCGGTGACAAGGCCCTGCGCCATCAACTCGCGCACGCCGGGCAGGACCGGCACGGCGGCCCAGTCCAGCATGACATCGCAGCCCGCGCCGCGCATCATTTCCAGCGCATGCCCGGCCAAGCCAAACCCGGTGACATCGGTCAGCGCATGAACGCCCGGCAGACGGGCCAGATCGGGCCCGGGGGTGTTCAGCCGCGTCGTGGTGGCGATCATCCGGCCATAGTCTTCGGCGGACAAGACTTCCTTCTTCAGCGCGGCGGAATAGATGCCGACGCCGATGGGCTTGCCCAGGATCAGCACGTCGCCGGGACGGGCGCCGGCGTTTTTCTTGACCAGCGCGGGATCGACCAGGCCTAGCGCGACAAGGCCGTAGATCGGCTCGACCGAATCGATGGTGTGGCCCCCCGCGATGGGAATGCCGGCCACCCGGCAGGCCTCGGCCCCGCCCGACAGGATGCGGCCGATGGTCTCGACCGAGAGGACGCCAATCGGCATGCCCACCAGCGCCAGCGCCAGGATCGGCGTGCCGCCCATGGCATAGACATCGGAAATCGCATTGGTTGCCGCGATCCGGCCGAAGTCGTGCGGGTCGTCGACGATGGGCATGAAGAAATCGGTGGTGGCGACCAACGCCTGCCGGTCGTTCAACCGCCAGACCGCGGCATCGTCCGAGGTCTCGATGCCGACCAGCAATTCTTCGGGCACCGGCAGGCCGGGGGTGGCGCGCAGGATGCCCGACAGCACGCCGGGGGCGATCTTGCAGCCGCAGCCGCCGCCATGGGACAGCGAGGTCAACCGCGGTTCGGGTTTGTCGGGCGCTGAGGCATTCATCTCGGGGTTCTTTCGGTGATCATATCGGCCAGTTTTCGGGCGAGGACGGGCAAAGCCTCGGGGGTAAGGCTTTCGGCGGCAAGGTCTGTCACCGGCACATCCATCCGGCTGCGGTGGCGTTGATAGCGCGGGTCATAATGATGCAGCATCAGGTCTTCCGCCAGCGCCGCAAAGGCATTTGCGCGGGCCATTGCCGTCCAGGCCTCGATCCGTTCGGCCGGATGCCAGGGGCGCAGGCGGTTCAGAATCGTGTCGAGGCGGGTGGCGTCGGCGGTGACATCGGCATAGGCGCGGGTCAGATAGGCGGCACGGGCGGTGCGCGGCACCGTCAGCGCTACCCTTGGCGCAGTCGCGATGGCCTTCCACAGCGGCGCAGGTACCGCCAGATCGCCGACCTTGGCGCTTTCAGCCTCTATCACCACCGGCCGCCCGGGATCGAGCCGGGACAGGGCCACCGCGATCCGGCCTTCGAACGCCTTTTGCGACGGCTGCGGTCCCATGGCACCGAACAGTGATCCGCGATGGTTTGCCAACCCTTCGAGATCCAGCACCTGCAGGCCCAGCCCGGGCAGCAGATTCAGCAGTTCGGTCTTGGCCGATCCGGTGTTGCCGTCCAGCACCACGACCGGCGCGGGCACTGGCTGTTCGCGCACCGCCTGGACCACCAGCGCGCGCCAGGCCTTGTAGCCGCCGGCCAGCGTCTCGACCCGCCAACCCACCTGTGCAAGGATGGTTGCGAAGGACCCCGACCTTTGCCCGCCACGCCAGCAATAGACCAGCGGCCGCCATCCGCCGCCCCGGTCGGCCAGCGGTCCCTCCAGATGCGCGGCCACATTGCGCGCCACCAGCGCCCCGCCCAGCTTGCGAGCGGTGAAGGGCGAGACCTGCTTGTAGATCGTGCCGACCCGGGCGCGCTCGGCATCGTTCAGGACGGGCAGGTTGATCGCACCGGGCAGATGATCCTCGGCATATTCTGCCGGCGCACGGGCGTCGATGATCTCGTCGAAGCCATGGGCGGCAAGGTCGGACAGAGAGGTAAGCGTGATGGCCATGGGACCGAGCCATAGCGCAGCCGGACGCGGGCGGAAAGGGCGCAAGCCTTGCCGTCAGATGCCGGTCCCGCGCTGCAGCATCGACGCATAGATGGCCGCGGCGCTGGTCTCGATGTCGTGCTGCACTGCCCGGCGTTGCCGCACCCGCTTGCGCCGCGCGGCGTCCATCTCGTCCAGCGGCTTGTGCGGCAGGGGGAAGTGCAAGAGATGGTGCTGCCCCAGCGGCTTGGCCCCCAGCGCCTGCCAGGACAGGTCATAGGCCCGTTCGAACTGTTCGGTCCTGTCGGGGGTATTCGAAGGATGCATGCGCCCGCCGATCCCTACGGCAACATCGACCTGTTTCGCCTGCAACAGGCCGGAAAAGGCCGAGATCAGCATCTGTGCCACGGTCGCGCGATGGAAGGCGCGATGAAAGTCCGGCTGATAGGCCCGATCCTGGGTCAGATGCTTGCGCGTGACGAAGCTGACAAGCGGCGGCAGGCCGGCGGTACCGCGCGGGTCGAGGATTCGCGAGGGGAGGAAGGAAAAGGACAGGATGCCGATCGATTCGCCCTTGGCGCGAAAGACAAGGCTCAACCCGCCTTCCCGGCAGACGTCGCGCCCGGTCTGCAGCACGATGTCATAGCCTGCGTCCCCGGTGCCGGCCCGCCACAGTCGCAGCCCGCCGTTCAGATAGACCGCGCGGAAATATTCGTCGCAAAGCGCCGTGTCCTCGTGGCGATAATGTGCGGCGGCGGCAAGGATGCGGGCACGCGGGGTAAAGTCGCGCGAAAGGAAATATCGATGCGAGAGGTAGAGCAGCGGATCGCCGCGCCCCTGTTCCGCCATATGGACGGCAAAGCTGCGCGAATTGCAGAGATCGGCACTACAACCAGGCGCAACGACAAGCCGCGCCCTTCGCCCGGCCCGCAACAACGTCACCGGCATGGGAAAGGTCTGGAAGTCCCGGCTCAACCCCCTGGCGAAGGCGCGCAGCAGGCCGGGCTGCGGCAAGGGCGCAGAGGAACGAGGCAAGACGGTTCGATCAACCCCAGAGAACATGCGACATGCGGCTCCGAATGGTTTCCTGTGTTTTTGATAATATTCAGATGTTGCGAAAAAATGGGCAAGAGTGCGGCCCGTTGCCGACCATTTGGCGCAGCGGCGGCAAATTCCGGCCTGTTTCGGGTGCGGCGGCGGCCGGGCCAGCCCCCGCCGCCCTGGTCGCGATCAGTCCCGCAGCAACTCGTTGATCGAGGTTTTCGAGCGGGTCTGGGCGTCGACCTTCTTTACGATGACCGCGCAGTAAAGGCTGACGCCGCCCTTCGAGGGCAGCGCGCCGGCAACAACGACCGAGCCTGCCGGCACCTCGCCATACATCACCGTGCCGGTTTCGCGATCGACGATCTTGGTGGATTTACCGATGAAGACACCCATTCCCAGAACGCTGCCCTCGCGGACGATGCAGCCTTCGACCACCTCGGACCGGGCGCCGATGAAACAATTGTCCTCGATGATGGTCGGGCCGGCCTGCATCGGTTCCAGTACGCCGCCAATGCCGACGCCGCCCGACAGATGCACGTTCTTGCCGATCTGGGCGCAGGATCCGACGGTGGCCCAGGTGTCGACCATGGTGCCTTCGTCGACATAGGCGCCAAGGTTCACGAAGGACGGCATCAGGACCACGCCCTTGCCGATGAAGGCCGAGCGGCGGACAATGGCGCCGGGCACCGCGCGAAAGCCCGCGCTGCGCCACTGGTTGTCGCTCCAGCCCCGGAACTTGGTGTCCACCTTGTCCCACCAGCTGGCATCTTGCGGCGCGCCGGGCATCTGCTCCATATCCTTCAGGCGAAAGCCCAGAAGCACGGCCTTCTTGGCCCACTGGTTCACCTGCCAGTCGGCGCCCCGCTTCTCGGCCACCCGCAGCGTGCCGCTGTCCAGCGCCGAAAGCGTGGCCTCGATGGCGTCGCGCGCCTCGCCCTTGGTGGCGGGGGTGATGCTCTCGCGTCCCTCCCAGGCGGATTCGATGGCGGCTTCTAGCGCGGCGTTGGACATATGGGCACCTCCTGTTGCTGGGCGCGTCTTAGGGGAAAGCCTGGCGCTTGTCAGCGGTCGCAATGTCGCGCCGCAAGGATTTTGGCCGGCCGGGCCGCTTAGAACGGGCTGGGCGCGGGGTTCGCGCCGCAGACCAGCACGGCGACCCTCTCGCCTGGTTCGGGCACATAGGCGCCCGATGTCAACGCCGCCAGTGCGCAGGCTCCGGCCGGTTCCACCCATTGCCGGAGCCCGTGCCAGAGCCGGGCCTGCGCCGCGGCGATCGCCGTATCGCTGACAAGAACCGAAGCCAGCTGCCGGCGTCTTGCCAGATCATAGGCCAGCCGGCCGATCCGCCGCGCGCCAAGCGCATTGGCCGCGATGCCACCGACATCGGTCTCGGCATCGGGGCCTTCGGCCAGGGCACGGGCCAGGGTCGGGGCAAGCTCTGGCTCCACGGCCACCAGTTTGCGCCGCCCGCCCAGCCAGGCCAATGCGCCGCCGATCAAGCCGCCGCCGCCCACCGCGATCAGCACCGTGTCGGCGGCAAGGCCCTGTTCTTCCCATTCCTTCATCAGCGTTCCCTGCCCGGCCAGCGTGGCGGGCGCATCATAGGCATGGATCATCAGCGCGCCGGTCCGGTCGCGCCAGGCTTCGGCCCGGGCGAAGGCATCGGGGTAAAAGCCCGGCACCACCTCCAGTGCAGCACCCTGTGCCTCGATCAGGGCGATCTTGGCCGGCCCGGCGATCTCGGGCACGAAGATACGGGCCTGAACGCCCAGCCGTGCCGCCGCCGCCGCCACCGCCGCACCGTGATTGCCACCCGAGGCCGCGACGACGCCCGCCTCGGGCAGCGGCAGCGACAGCAGGCTGTTGAACGCCCCGCGTGCCTTGAAGCTGCCGCTGAGCTGCATCTGTTCCAGCTTCAGCTCCACCGCGAAAGGCAGGCCGAGTTCGCGGCTTTCCACGACCGGCGTGCGCAAAAGCCAGGGCGCGATGCGCGCCTGCGCGGCGGCGATGTCTTGGGCGGTCGGGGCGGTCGGGGCAGATGCTGCGGGCACGGGGCGCCTTTCCGGGTGGCATGCGTGGCGAGGGCAGCCTATTCTGCGGAAAATCGCAAGGAAAGCACATGAAGGACGAACGGCGCACGCATCCCTTCCGTCACAGCACGCAGGATATCGAGACGGCGAAGCGGATTCCCGACACGCCGCAGACGCGCTCGCCCTCCTACCGGCTGGCCTTTGCGGATCACGACTTCCTGACGCGCGAGGAACTGCGCCCGGTGCGCCTGCAGCTGGAGCTTCTGAAGCCGCAGATGGAGATGGATGCGCGCGGCATTGAATCGACGGTGGTGATGTTCGGGGGCGCCCGCATTCCCGCGCCCGACAAGGTGGACAAGGCCGGCACGCCCGAACTGGCCGCGCTGTCGCGCTATTATGCTCAGGCGCAGGTCTTTGCCCGGATCATGACCGAGCGCAGTCTGGCCTCTGGCAACCGGCGCTGGGTGGTGATGACGGGCGGCGGTCCTGGCGTGATGGAGGCCGGCAACCGTGGTGCCGCCGAGGCGGGGGGCCAGTCGGTCGGGTTGAACATCGTGCTGCCGCACGAGCAGGCGCCGAACGGCTACGTGACGCCGGAGCTTGCCTTCAACTTTCACTATTTTGCCATCCGCAAGATGCATTTCCTGATGCGGGCGGCGGCGGTCTGCGTCTTTCCCGGTGGCTTTGGCACCCTGGACGAAACCTTCGAGACGCTGACACTGATCCAGACCCACCGGATGAAGCCGATTCCCTTCCTGCTGTTCGGCCGCGACTGGTGGAGTCGGGTGGTGAACTGGGAGATGCTGGCCGAATCGGGGCTGATCGCGCCGAAGGATCTCTCGCTGTTCCGCATGGTCGAGACCGCGGAGGAAGCGGTCGCCGCCATCGACGCCTGGCCGGCCGACTGAGGCGGCCTTCGGGTGGCGGCGGGCCGCCCTGCGATCCCCTGTTGTCCCGTCGCCCATCCCCCGGGGAGATCCGTCAAGGTGCAGCTGTTTCAGTGCCAATGCTGCGGCCAGGTGCTGCATTTCGAGAATACCACCTGCCTGCGCTGCGGCCGGCCCGTCGGATATCTGCCCGGCGCGAACCGGATGGTGGCGGTCGAGGCGGACGGGTCGGTCTGGCATGCGGCGCGGGCCGAGGCTGGGCCTGCGACGCTGCCGCAGGAAACCGCATTGCGCTTTTGCCGCAACTGGGAACTGACCGGCTGCAACTGGATGCTGCTGGCCCCGGAGGGGGACGAGGCCGCGGCGGGTGGCTATTGCCGGGCCTGCCGGCACAACCGCACCGTCCCGGACCTGACCGATCCTCTTCACCATGCCCGCTGGCAAAAGATCGAGACGGCGAAGCGGCGGCTGTTCTACAGCCTTTTGCGCCTGGGCCTGCCGCTGCCGTTGCCCGGAAGCGGCCACCCCGAACCGCTGGTCTTCGATTTTCTCGCCGACGATCCCGGCGCGGCGCGGCGGGTGATGACCGGCCATTCCGGCGGCGTGGTCACGATCGCATTGTCGGAGGCCGACGATGCCGCGCGCGAGGCGACACGCGCCAGGATGGGCGAGGCCTATCGCACCCTGCTTGGCCATTTCCGCCACGAGATCGGGCATTACTACTGGGATCTTCTGGTGCGCGGCGGTGGTGCGATCAGCGCCTTCCGCGCCGTTTTCGGTGACGAGACCCAGGATTACCATGCGGCGCTGGACCGGCACTACGGCGGACCTCCGCCCGCCGGCTGGGAGGGAACCCATGTCTCGGCCTATGCCACGGTGCACCCCTGGGAGGACTGGGCCGAGACCTGGGCGCATTACCTGCACATGGTCGACACGCTGGAAACCGCCGCCGCCTTCGGCATGACCATCGACCCGCCCGCCGACGGGGACGGCGAACTGTCAGCCGAGATCGACTTCAACCCCTATCGCACCCGGCGCCTGTCGCGGCTGATTGCCGCCTGGATGCCGCTGACGGTGGCGCTGAACGCTCTGGCGCGATCCGTGGGGCAGGGCGACCTTTATCCCTTCGTCTTGCCTGCGCCGGTGCTGGAGAAGCTGGGCTTCGTGCATGGGCTGGTGGCGGTCACACGGGCCCAGGCCTGATCTCCCAACCGGCAGTTGCGGCAGACGAGCCACAACATCTAGGGGTCAGGTAACAGTTCATTACATCTGATTGACGTGCCGCCTTGGGGGTGGCTAATTGGGCCGGTCATGGTGCCCGGGGCGACTCGGGTGAAGACGGGAAGTCCGGTGCAAATCCGGGGCTGCCCCCGCAGCTGTAAGCGGCAAGCAAGGCCGAACACGCCACCGGGCAACCGGGAAGGCCGGCCAAGCGAGGACCCGCAAGCCAGAAGACCTGCCATGACGACGACAAAGAAACCGCGCGGCGGGCGCGGGGTGTCGGGGCCTCTGGCCGCTTTCGGGCGGCCTGCCCTGTGCCCGGTTCCGCCAGCGCCAGAAACGATGAGGGACATGAGGCAAATGGCCGTGACCGTCTATTCCAAGCCCGCCTGCGTGCAGTGCACCGCCACGACCCGCGCGCTGGACGCCCGGGGAATTTCCTACAGCGTCATCGACCTGACCGAGGATGCCGATGCCATGGAGATGGTTACGGGCCTCGGCTATCGGCAGGCGCCGGTCGTCGTTGCCGGCGAGGCGCATTGGGCGGGCTTTCGTCCCGACATGATCGGCCGCCTCGCCTGAGGATACCGTCATGCCCGGGCTTGTCTATTACTCGTCGGCCTCGGGCAATACCGCACGGTTCATCGCGCGCCTTGGCCTGCCGGCGCTGCGCATTCCGATTCGTCCCGAGGATCCGATGCCGGCGCCGGTCTTGCCCTTCGTCCTGATCACGCCCAGCTACGCCGATGGCGAAGGCCGTGGCGCGGTGGCCAAGCAGGTCATCCGATTTCTGAACGATCCTGCCCGCCGGGCGCTGATCCGCGGGGTCATCGCCAGCGGCAACCGCAGTTTCGGCGCCACCTATGCTTGCGCCGGCGGGGTTGTTTCTGCCAAGTGCAACGTCCCGGTGCTCTATCGATTCGAGCTGGCCGGACTGGATACCGACATCGCCCGCGTCCGTGCCGGGCTGGAAAAATTCTGGGCGGCGCAGCCGCAGGGGGAAGCATGCTCGACAGCACCGTGAAACCGACACTCGACTATCACGCGCTGAATGCGATGCTGAATCTGTACGACGACCAGGGTCGCATCCGCTTTGATGCCGACCGCATGGCCGCACGGCAGTATTTCCTGCAGCACGTCAACCAGAACACCGTCTTCTTCCACAACCTGGACGAAAAGCTGCGCTATCTGGTGGACGAGGGCTATTACGAGGCGGATGTCCTCGACCAGTATTCCCGCAATTTCCAGCGCAGGATCTGGGACGAGGCCTATGCCAGGAAGTTCCGCTTTCCGGCTTTCCTGGGGGCCTTCAAATATTACACCAGCTACACGCTGAAGACCCGCGACGGCCAGCGCTACCTGGAACGCTACGAAGATCGCGTGGTGATGGTGGCGCTGACGCTGGCGCGCGGCGACGAGGCGCTGGCGATGCAGTTCATGGAGGAGATCATCGCCGGCCGGTTCCAGCCCGCGACGCCCACCTTCCTCAATGCCGGCAAGAAATCGCGGGGTGAACTGATCTCGTGCTTTCTGCTGCGCGTCGAAGACAACATGGAATCCATCGGCCGCAGCATCAACTCTGCCCTGCAGCTGTCCAAGCGTGGCGGCGGCGTCGCATTGATGCTGACCAACCTGCGCGAGGCCGGCGCCCCGATCAAGGGGATCGAGAACCAGTCCTCGGGGGTGATCCCGGTGATGAAACTGCTGGAGGATTCCTTCAGCTATGCCAACCAGCTTGGCGCGCGCCAGGGTGCCGGCGCGGTCTATCTGAACGCGCATCACCCCGATATCCTGCGCTTTCTCGACACCAAGCGCGAGAACGCCGACGAGAAGATCCGCATCAAGACGCTGAGCCTTGGCGTGGTCATCCCCGACATCACCTTCGAACTGGCGAAGAAGAATGCCGACATGTATCTCTTCTCGCCGCATGACGTGGCCAAGGTCTATGGCGTGCCCTTCTCCGAAATCTCCGTCACCGAGAAATATCAGGAGATGGTCGACGACCGGCGCATCCGGAAACGGAAGATCAATGCGCGGGAGTTCTTCCAGACCATCGCCGAGATCCAGTTCGAGTCGGGCTATCCCTATGTGATGTTCGAAGACACGGTGAACCGGGCAAACCCGATCGCGGGCCGGATCACCATGTCGAACCTGTGCAGCGAGATCCTGCAGGTGAACGAGGCCAGCGAATACAACGAGGATCTCAGCTATTCGCATCTGGGGACGGATATTTCCTGCAACCTCGGGTCGCTGAACATTGCCGCCACCATGGATGGTCCGGATTTTGGAACCACGGTCGAGGCTTCGATCCGTGCGCTGACGGCAGTGAGCGAGATGTCCTCTATCGAGGCGGTGCCCTCGATCCGCCGCGGCAACGACGAGGCGCATGCCGTGGGCCTGGGCCAGATGAACCTGCATGGCTTTCTTGCCCGCGAGCGCATCCACTACGGCAGCCCGGAGGGGATCGAGTTCACGTCGGTCTATTTTGCCGCGGTGGCCTATCACGCGATCCGGACCTCCTGCCTGCTGGCACAGGAGCGGGGCGCGACCTTCAGCGGGTTCGAGACCTCGAAATATGCCGAGGGGACGTTTTTCGACAAATACACCACCCGCGACTGGCTGCCGGCGCTGCCCGATGTGACCCGCGTCTTCGCAGGGGTAACGCTTCCCACCCGGGAGGACTGGGCGAGGCTGCGCGACGACGTGATGAAACACGGCATGTTCAACCGCAACCTGCAGGCCGTGCCGCCCACCGGGTCGATCAGCTATATCAACAACTCGACCAGTTCGATCCATCCGATCGTGGCCAGGATCGAGATCCGCAAGGAAGGCAAGATCGGCCGGGTCTATTACCCTGCAGCCTTCATGACCAACGAGAATCTGGATTACTACCGGGATGCCTATGAGATCGGCCCGGAGAAGATCATCGACACCTATGCGGCGGCGACAGAGCATGTGGACCAGGGCCTGAGTCTGACGCTGTTCTTTCCGGCTGAAGCGACGACCCGCGACATCAACCGGGCACAGATCCATGCCTGGAAGAAGGGGATCAAGACAATCTACTACATCCGCCTGCGCCAGACCGCGCTGGAAGGAACCGAGGTGCAGGGCTGCGTTTCCTGCACGTTGTGAGGGTTGGTGGCGCCCGGGGGTTTCACACCCCCGGACCCCCGTGGGATATTTCCGCAGAGAAGAAGAACGGAAGAGTGGGGCCGATGAAGGACCATGTGGCAAGCCGGGCGCCGCTGAAGGCGATCAACTGGAACCGGATGCAGGATGACAAGGACCTGGAGGTCTGGAACCGCCTGACGGCAAATTTCTGGCTGCCCGAGAAGGTTCCGCTGTCGAACGACGTGCAAAGCTGGGCGACGCTGCGGCCCGAGGAACGGGAGTTGACGATCCGTGTCTTCACCGGGCTGACGCTGCTTGACACGGTGCAGAACAATGTCGGCGCGCCGTCGATGATGGCGGATGCGCAGACGCCGCATGAGGAGGCGGTGCTGTCGAACATCGCATTCATGGAAGCGGTGCATGCGCGGTCCTATTCCTCGATCTTCTCGACGCTGTGCCTGACCAAGGAGGTGGACGAGGCGTTCCGCTGGTCGGAAGAGAACCCGCATCTGCAGGCCAAGGCGCGGACCGTCCTGCAGGAATACCAGTCGGGGGCGGATCCGCTGAAGCGCAAGGTGGCCTCGGTCTTTCTGGAGAGTTTCCTGTTCTATTCGGGGTTCTATCTGCCGATGTACTGGTCGAGCCGGGCGAAGCTGACCAATACCGCCGACCTGATCCGGCTGATCATCCGCGACGAGGCGGTGCATGGCTATTACATCGGCTACAAATACCAGCGCGCGCAGGAGGTGCTGCCGGAGGCACGGCGGCAGGAGCTGAAGGACTTTGCCTTTGCGCTGATGTTCGACCTGTATGACATCGAGGCACAATATACCGCCGAGCTTTACGATGGCATCGGCCTGACCGAGGATGTGAAGGCCTTCCTGCATTACAATGCCAACAAGGCGCTGCAGAACCTGGGCTACGAGGCGCTGTTCCCGGCCCCGGCCTGCGAGGTGAACCCGGCGATCCTGGCGGCGCTGTCGCCCGACAGCGAGAACCACGACTTCTTTTCGGGTTCGGGGTCGAGCTATGTCATCGGCAAGGCGGTGGCGACCGAGGACGAGGACTGGAGTTTCTGATCCCTGCCGTGTCGCCGGCGGGACAGACAGGCCGCGGACGGGGAGGGACGGTCGATCCATGGCTGAGACCTCCTCTCCGGGACAACCCGCGCTGACCGGAATATTGCTCGTCACCGGCGGCGCGCTGATCTTTTCGATCAACGACATGGCGGTGAAGCATCTGTCGGGCAGCTATGCCCTGCATCAGATCATCCTGATCCGCGCGCTGATCGGCATGACCTTCCTGTTCGTGATCGCGGCGCCGTCGGCGACGGGCTACGGGTTCACCCGCACCCGGCGTCCGGGCCTGCATCTGCTGCGGGTGAGTGTGATCCTGATCTCGAACGTGACCTATTTCACCGGGCTTGCGCGGATGGCGATCGCCGATGCGGCGGCCGTGGCCTATATCAGCCCGCTGGTCGTGACCGCATTGTCGGTGGTGGTGCTGGGCGAAAAGGTCGGGCCGCGGCGCTGGACGGCGGTGCTGATTGGGCTGGCGGGGATCGTGGTGATGCTGCGGCCGGGGGCAGGGGTGATCCAGCCGGCGGCGCTGCTGGTGCTGATTTCGGCCGTGCTATATGCCTTGGGCAACCTGTTGACACGGCGGATGGGCGGCACCGAAAGCGCGATGACGCTGGCCTTCCATGTGCAGCTCGGTTTCATCCTGGCGTCGGGGGCGATGGGGGTCTGGGCCGGCGACGGGCATCTGGCAACCGATGATCCGCTGTGGTCCTTCCTGTTCCGGCCGTGGTTCTGGCCGCCGGCTGCGGACTGGCCGTGGTTGCTGGCCACCGGGCTTTCGGTCTCGATCGGCGGGTTGATGGTCTCGCAGGCCTATCGCACCACGGAGGCCGGGCTGATCGCGCCCTTCGAATATTCCGGCATGCCGATGGCAATCTTCTGGGGCATCACGATCTTTGGCACATGGCCTGATGCGCAATCCTGGCTGGGGATTGCGCTGATCTGCGGATCGGGGCTCTATGTGGTGCTGCGCGAGGCGCAGATCCGGCGCGAGCGGCGGTGAAACCCGCCGCCGGGCGCCGGTGTCTTGCCCTTGCCGATGACCGAGAAGGAAACCGGATTACATGACCCCCGATCTTATCCCGTTCGATGCCGAATCGCTTCTGACCTGGCCGGACCTGCTGGCGGCGCTGGAGGCGGGCCATCGCCTGCCGCAGCCCGATATCAAGGACCTGCTCTGCTACCGCGGCCGGGATACGATTCTGGACCGCGCCACCTGGATCGACGGGCTCGGCGCGCTAGTGAAGGTGGCAATGACGGTGCCAGGCAATGCAAAGCGGGGCAGGCCCACGATCAATGGTTCGGTCACGCTCTACGATGACATCAGCGGAGAGCTTTCGGCGCTGATCGACTTCCACCTCGTGACGAAGTGGAAGACGGCCGGGGACAGCCTCCTGGCGGCCTCGAAACTGGCGCGGCCGGACAGCCGGCGCATCCTGCTGGTGGGCGGTGGAACCGTGGCGCGGTCGATGGTCGAGGCCTATTCCAGCCTGTTCCCCGGGGCCGAGTTCCGCATCTGGTCGCGCACCCCTGCCACTGCCGAGGCGACGGCCGCGGCGCTGGGGCTGGAGGTGGCCAGGGATCTGGAGCCGGCGGTGCGCTGGGCCGAGGTGATCTGCACCTGCACCATGTCGACCGAGCCGTTGATCCGGGGCGACTGGCTGCAGCCGGGCCAGCATCTCGACCTGATCGGCGCCTATCTGCCCGACATGCGCGAGGTGGACGATGACGCCGTGTCCCGTGCGCGGGTCTTTGTCGATGCGCGGGTCACGACGGTCCACCAGATCGGCGAAATCATGCAGCCGATCGCCTCGGGCGCATTGACCGAGGAGTCGATCATTGCCGATTTCTACGATCTGGCCTCGGGGCGGTATGCCCGCCGGTCGCAGGACGAGATCACCATCGCCAAGAACGGCGGCGGCGCGCATCTCGACCTGATGACGGCGGCCTATATTCTGGGCCGTTGGCGCGGGCGGGCGGGCTGAGGCTCAGTCGAGCTTGCGCGCTTCCGAAACCAGCATGACCGGAATGCCGTCACGCACCGGAAAGGCCAGGTGCGCTGCCTTGGAGATGAGCTCCCGACGCTCGGGGTCCCAGGTCAGGACGGCATGGGTCACGGGGCAGACCAGGGCCTCCAGCATGCGGCGGTCGGCGGCGGTATCGGTCATTGGCGGGGATCCTTCGGGTTGCCGCCCCGCAGGGCGAATTCCATCAGCGTCACCAGCGTTTCGCGCCGGGAGGCAAGGCCCGGCGCCTCGAGCAGCGCCTGTTTGTCCTCGGGTGGCAGCGGCAGCAGCATCGCGGCATCGTCGATCAACCGCCCGACCGGGGCGTCGCGCAACTCGGTCGCGGGGGCGGAAAGCCCGTGCGAGTCGAGAAACCGCTGCAGCAGCGAAACAAAGCTGGTCCGGTTGAAGCCGGGGTCCTCGTCGGCCGGGCCGAGGTCGCGGGCGAACGGCGCCCAATCCACCTCGGCGCGGCGATAGGGGGTGAAGCCGGACACCTCCTCGCGCAGGTGAAAGCGCGAGACACCGGATAGCGCGATCATCAGCCGGCCATCTTCGGCCTCGGCGAATTCCGTCAGCCGCCCGGCACAGCCGACGGCCGCCAACTGTGGGGGGCCGGGTTGCGGCAGACCGATGGCCTCGCGGGCCGAGATCATGCCGATCAACCGATGCGATGTCTTCATGCAATCCTCGACCATCGCCAAATAGCGCGGTTCGAAGATGAAGAGCGGGATCCTGGCCCGGGGCAGCAAAAGCGCCCCGGGCAGCGGGAAAAGCGGGATCCGTCCGGGCAGATCGGCCAGTCCGGGGCGCCAGGCGGGCATCGCCCGACCCTCAGGCGAAAATCATCGAGGACAGGCGGCGGCGTCCCTTCAGAGCGACGGGATCCTGAGGTTTCAGCGCGTCGAAGATCGTCGTCAGCTGCGCTTTGGCCGCGCCGTCGTTCCACTCGCGGTCGCGGCGGAACAGTTCCAGCAATTGGTCGACCGCCTCGTCCACCTTGCCGCTGGCATTCAGGGCAACGGCCAGATCGAACCGGGCCTGATGGTTCGCCGGATCGGCCTCGACCGCGGCGCGCAGCTCGGCCTCGGGGCCGGCATTGGCGGCTTGCCGGGCCAGTTCCAGCTGTGCACGCGCCGCTTCGATCTCCTTCGTCCTGGCCAGCGCGGCCGGTGCGCCGTTCAGAAAGGCTTCGGCCTGATCGAGGTCGCCGGCCGCGATATGCGCGCGCGCCAGGCCGGCATAGGCGGGTGCATTCTCCGGATCTTCACCCAGGATCGCCGCAAAGGTCTCGGCTGCGTCGGCCGCAGCGCCTTCGGCCAGCATTTCCTCAGCGGCGGCAATGGCATCGGCCAGTCCGCCATCGCCGGCAAGCCCGGTCAGCTTGTCGATGAAGGCCTTGATCTGCGATGCCGGGAGCGCGCCCTGGAAGCCGTCGACCGGCTGGCCCTGCCAGAAGGCATAGACGGTCGGGATCGACTGGACGCGCATCTGCGCGGCGATCGCCTGATTGCGGTCGACGTCGATCTTCACCAGCTTGACCTTGCCCTTGGCGGCGGTGACGGCCGCTTCAAGGTTCGGGCCAAGTTGTTTGCAGGGGCCGCACCAGGTGGCCCAGAAATCGACGATGACCGGCACCTCGCGCGAGGCTTCGATCACATCGGCCATGAAGCTGGCCTCGGTGCCCTCCTTGATCAGGTCGGAGGCCGCCGGCGGCGCGAAATTTTCGCCAAGTCCAAGCATTGGGGGTCCTCTTGTTCAGCTTTCGCCCGTATATGAGGCTTTCGGGCCGAAACGCCAAGGGGGCGCTTGGCCGATGCGTTCCGACGCCAATGATCCGGAGGGCCTAGCCTCAGGCGAGCGCGGCGCAAGCGGCATGGCGCGGGCAGGTGACGAGGTGATCGTTCACCATCCCGGTGGCCTGCATGAAGGCATAGGTGATTGTCGGGCCGCAGAAGGCAAATCCGCGGGCTTTCAGCGCCTTCGACATCGCCCGCGATTCGGCGGTTTCGGTCGGCACCTCGGCCATGGCGATGCGGCGGGTCTGGATCGGCTGGCCGCCGACGAAGGACCACAGAAAGGCCGAGAACCCGCCGTTCGCCTCAATGTCAAGATAGGCCCGGGCCGAGCGGATGGTGCCCTCGATCTTGCCGCGGTGCCGGACGATGCCGGCATCGGCCAGCAGCCGGATCACCTCGTCCTCGCCCCAGCCGGCAATTTCCCCGGGGTAAAAGCCGCGGAAGGCCAAGCGGAAATTCTCGCGCTTTTTCAGGATGGTGATCCAGGACAGCCCGGCCTGAAACCCGTCGAGCACCAGCTTTTCCCACAGTGCCCTGGGATCGCGCTCGGGCACACCCCAGTCGGTGTCGTGGTACTGGACATAGAGCGGATCGGTGCCGCACCAGGGGCAGCGCGCTTGGGGTGTTTCGGTCATCTCGGCCAGGAAAACGTTTCGGATTATCGGCAAATGCCATTCGTTCAGCGGATGTTTACCGCTTTGCCACAGGATTGCCAGAGTCCGACTGCCGGGGGGTCCGGGATGAGCTTTCTGCCGGGGCCGCGCAGGCCGCATTTCGACGTCGACCCAGAGGTTGCCTCGCCTTTCGCCGTTGCAGCGACCGAAGAGGAACGTGCGACGCTGTCCCTGCTGCGTGACGCGCTGGACCAAGGGCGGATGCGGCTGGCCTTTCAGCCGGCGGTCTATGCCGCCGACCCATCGATCATCGGCTTTTACGAAGGATATATCCGATTTCTCGACCCGGTGGGGCGGGTGATTCCGGCCCGCGATTTCGTCGGCATCTCGGAAACGCGCGAGATCGGGCGCGAGATCGACGTTGCTGCGCTGCGGCTGGGCCTGTCCTGCCTGCGCCGCAATCCCGACATCCGCGTGGCGGTGAATATCTCGGCGCGATCCGTGGGCTATCCGCCCTGGACCCAGCTTCTGGCCGATGCGCTGCGGGCCTATCCCGAACTGGGCCGCGGCCTGATCCTGGAGATCAACGAGGCTTCGGCCATGCAGATGCCGGATGTTCTGATCCCCTTCATCGAGGAATGGCGCGGTGCCGGGCTGGCGTTCACGCTGGATGATTTCGGCGCCTCGGTTACCTCGCTGACGCTGCTGCGCGATTTCGGCTTCGACATTGCCAAGATCGACGGTCAGTTCATCCGCGGCTGCGACTATGATCCTGCGGCGCAGCCGATCGTCCGCGCGGCCGGTGCCCTTGCGCGCGAGTTCAACATGTTTCTGGTGGCCGAGGCGGTGGAGACCATGGCCGAGGCAGACTGGCTGGCGGCACAGGGCGTGGGGTGCCTGCAGGGCTACCTGTTCGGCCGGCCGGAAGTGACCCCCGATTTCAGCCTGTTCCGGCGCGGGAGAGAGGCCGTCTGAGACCGCGCCGTCGCCGCGGCGGCAAAACCTGGCTGCGCCGCAGCAATTCCCAACGCAACAAACTTGCGATTCTGCCCCTGATCGCCTAGGCCGGATACGGCGCGCGGGCGCGCTGCCGTTTGGGAGAGCATCACATGACCAATGTCGTAATCGTTTCGGCGGGGCGGACCGCCGTGGGCAACTTCAACGGGTCGTTCGCCAACACCCCGGCGCATGAACTCGGCGCCAGCGTGATCGCGGCCGTCTGTGCCCGCGCAGGTGTGGACAAGGCCGAAGTCGAGGAAGCGATCCTCGGCCAGGTGCTGACCGCCGGTCAGGGCCAGAACCCCGCCCGCCAGGCCGCAATCCTTGCCGGCCTGCCGAAAGAGGCCAGCGCCTGGAGCATCAACCAAGTCTGCGGCTCCGGCCTGCGGACGGTCGCATTGGGTGCGCAGCATGTGCAGCTGGGCGATGCGAGGATTGTCGTCGCCGGCGGCCAGGAATCCATGTCGCTGTCGCCCCATGTTGCGCATCTGCGCAGCGGCACCAAGATGGGCGACATGAAGATGATCGACTCGATGATCAAGGACGGCCTGTGGGACGCCTTCAACGGCTATCATATGGGCCAGACCGCCGAGAACGTCGCGGCCCAGTGGCAGATCACTCGCGAGCAGCAGGATGAATTTGCGCTTGCCAGCCAGAACAAGGCCGAGGCCGCCCAGAAGGCCGGAAAGTTCAAGGACGAGATCATCCCCTTCACGGTGAAGTCGCGCAAGGGTGACACCGTGGTCGATGCCGATGAATACATCCGCCACGGCGCGACGCTGGAAGGGATGCAGAAGTTGAAGCCGGCTTTTGCCAAGGACGGCACCGTCACGGCCGGCAATGCCAGCGGCATCAACGATGGCGCGGCAGCCGTTCTGCTGATGACCGAGGAAGAGGCGGCGAAACGCGGGCTGAAGCCGCTTGCGCGGATCGCCTCCTACGCGACGGCCGGGCTCGACCCCGCGATCATGGGTGTCGGTCCGATCTTCGCCAGCCGCAAGGCGCTGGAGAAGGCCGGCTGGAAGGCTGCCGACCTCGATCTGATCGAGGCGAACGAGGCCTTTGCCGCCCAGGCCTGCGCAGTGAACAAGGACATGGGTTGGGATCCGGCCCGGGTGAATGTGAACGGCGGCGCCATCGCCATCGGCCATCCGATCGGCGCCAGCGGCGCGCGCATCCTGAACACGCTGCTGTTCGAAATGAACCGTTCGGGCGCGAAGAAGGGCCTCGCCACGCTTTGCATCGGTGGCGGCATGGGCGTGGCCATGTGCGTCGAGGGGCTGTAACCCCGAATCCGGATCAAAAAGGGGCGCGCGCGGGGTTGCGTGCGCCCTTTTTGCTGCCGTCAGAACGCAAGGGACACCGGCGACGAGAGCCGGCCACCGCAGGGCATTGACCCCCGGGCGACATCGCCATGGCGGCCGGCGATGGCGCCGCGGATCTGCGACCACGGCGCCGCCGAAGGGAGCTATGCGCGACCGCCGACGGGCGTTATGCTGAATTTGGCATCATCGTGCCGCAGTGTTTCAATGGTCGAGTAAGAGTAATTTTGCTGCTGTCGCAAAATAGTTCGCGCAATAATATTGCGCCTGAAAACAGCGTTCGTTAGCAAGGTCGATATAGACTTCGAGGAGGGAATCATGTCGAGGGTTGCACTTGTCACCGGGGGGTCGCGCGGGATTGGCGCCGCAATTTCGGTTGCGCTGAAGGCGGCTGGCTACAGCGTGGCGGCCAACTACGCGGGCAACGACGAGGCCGCGGCCGCGTTCACGGCCGAGACCGGCATCCCGACCTACAAATGGTCGGTCGCCGACTATGACGCCTGCAAGGCCGGCATCGCGAAGGTCGAGGCCGAGCTGGGTCCGGTCGGGGTTCTGGTGAACAATGCCGGCATCACCCGCGACTCGATGTTCCACAAGATGACGCCGCAGCAGTGGAAAGAGGTCATCGACACCAACCTTTCCGGCCTGTTCAACATGACCCATCCGCTCTGGTCGGGCATGCGTGACCGCAAGTTCGGACGGATCATCAACATCAGTTCGATCAACGGCCAGAAGGGGCAGGCCGGCCAGACGAACTATTCCGCGGCCAAGGCCGGCGATCTGGGCTTCACCAAGGCCCTGGCACAGGAAGGCGCCCGGGCCGGGATCACCGTGAACGCGATCTGCCCCGGCTATATCGGCACCGAAATGGTGAAAGCCATCGACGAGAAGGTGCTGAACGAACGTATCATCCCGCTGATCCCTGTGGGTCGCCTGGGCGAGCCGGAAGAGATCGCCCGCTGCGTGGTGTTCCTTGCCGCCGACGATGCCGGCTTCATCACCGGATCGACCATTTCGGCAAACGGCGGACAGTTTTTCGTCTAGGTCACGATCTCGGCCAGATTGCGGTAAGGGGCGGTCCTCGGCGGGGTCCGCCCCTGCTTCTTTTCGGAATCTGGCGTCTCGGCGTCGGGCACGGTTTCGCCGGGGTTGCGCCGGGTGCTGGCTTGCGTCAGTCAGGGCGCAGCGGAGGGTTTCATGACACGCAACCGGGCGACGATCATCGGCGGTACGGCCATCCTGATGTGGGCGCTTCTGGCGCTTTTGACGATCGGATCGGATCCTGTGCCGCCGTTTCTTCTGACCGCCCTGTGTTTCGGCGTGGGCGGGCTGATCGGGCTGGTCTGGACGGCCCGCAACGGGCTGGCCGTGCTGCGGACGGTGTCCTGGAAGGTTTATGCCTTCGGCACGGCGGGGCTGTTCGGCTATCACTTCCTCTATTTCACGGCCTTCCGCATCGCACCGGCCGCCGAGACCGGGCTTATCGCCTATCTCTGGCCATTGTTCATCGTGCTGTTCTCGGGTTTTCTGCCGGGAGAACGCCTGCTGCCCCGCCATGTGATTGGCGCGCTGATCGCTTTTGCCGGCGCGGCACTGATCGTGCTGGGGCGGGGCGGAGAGGCAGCGGCATCCCCCCTGGGGCTGGTGCTGGCCTTCGGCTGTGCGCTGACCTGGGCGGCCTATTCCGTCCTGTCGCGGCGGCTGGGCGATGTGCCGACCGAAAGCGTGACCGTCTTCTGCCTGGCAACCGCGGTCCTGTCGCTGCTGGCGCATCTGGCGCTGGAGCCGACCCTGTGGCCCAGCGGGGCGGTAGGCTGGATTTCCGTGTTGTTGCTGGGGCTTGGCCCGGTTGGCGCCGCTTTCTTCACTTGGGATATCGGGATGAAGAAAGGCGACATCCAGCTGCTGGGTGTCGCCTCCTATGCTGCGCCCTTGTTGTCCACCTTCGCCCTGGTTCTGGCCGGGATCGCGAAGCCCAGCCTGTCTCTGGCTGTGGCGGCGCTGCTGATTACCGGCGGTGCGGCGTTGGCGGCACGAAAGGGTTAGTGTGTCTGGCTCAGCCTTGCGATTTCTTCCTTGAGCTTCAGTTTCTGCTTTTTCCATTCAGCGATCTGCAGATCATCCATGCCGGGACTGCGTTGCGCCTTTTCGACCATGTCCGAGAGGGTTTCGTGCTTCTTCCGAAGTTCCGCAAGATGCGAAGCCATCGTCATGTTCGTCCTCCTGTTTCGTGACATCCACCGGGCCAGTGCATCACGGAACTTGAGTCGTGTCACTTGCCTTTCATGAAGCACAGGCGAAATCGGCCAAGGAACTGCTGAAAATCAGCCGAATCGAGCCGAAAGCGACGCGCCATCGCGCAAAATTGCATTGGCTTCGGTTGTGTAATGTTCGCGATCGCCCAGATGCGTGGCGCCTTCGTGGATGATCAGCGGGGCCAGCAGGCGGAAGGCCGCGCGGCCACCCTTGCGCGCACGCAGGATCACACGCAGCGCCGGCCGGCCAGATCGCGCGGCAAGCGGCAGGACGGCGGCGGAGCCGAGCTTTGGTGCAAGCGCGCCCAGCATTTCCGGCAGGCTGTCGGCGCCGGCGATCAGCGTCAGCCAGCCGCCGGGCACCAGCCGCCGGGCGGCGGCGGCGACCCAGACCGAAACCGGCAGGTCGATCTGCATTGCCGTGGCCCGTATTGCGACGGGCGAGGGCGTGCCCCCCGGCGGATACCAGGGCGGGTTGGCAATCACCTGATCGAAATCGCGGCGTAATGCCGCGGGCATTCGCGCCAGATCGCCCTCATGCACCTCGATGGCCATATTGTTGCGGGCGGCGTTCCGGCGGGCGAGGTCGGCATATTCCGGCTGCAGCTCCAGCCCGGCCAGCCGCAGATCCGGCACCCGCGCCGCCAGGCACAGCGTTGCCGCCCCCGCGCCGCATCCGATGTCGAGGATGCTTTCGCCGGGCTTGGCCGGGCAGGCGGCCGCCAGAAGCACCGCATCGGTTGCCGCGCGATAGCCCTTTTCCGGTTGCAGCAGGCGCAGCCGGCCGCAGAGGAACTTGTCGTCGGACAGCGCGTCCTCGGTGAAGGTCACGTGCTGGGCTCCAGCCCGTTGTCGCGCAGGATGGCGCAAGCCATGAAGAGATCGCGGTCCGCCACCATCAGCCGGCGCGGCAATGCACCGATGCCGCCATCGAGGATGCTCATGTGGACGTCGAGCGGGAAGGCGGCTATACCCTCGCCTTCAAGTAGGGCCGTGGCGAAGGCGATCACCGTGGGGTCGGTCGTGCGCAGAAGCTCTCTCATGGCAATGACGTAGCGGGCCGAGGCCTTGCAGGCAAGGGCGGCACCGGGCGGTGCGGGAACTGGGGGATGACGATGGACGGCGCGGCGGAACAGGCAAAAGGGCCGCAGGACCGGCTGGCCGAGGCCTTGGCCGAGGATATGGCCGCGGTCAACCGCATCATCCGCACGCGGATGGCCAGCGAGCATGCGCCGCGAATTCCCGAAGTGACGGCCCATCTGATCGAGGCGGGCGGCAAGCGGCTGCGGCCGATGCTGGTGCTGGCGGCGGCGCATCTGTGCGGGATCGCCGGCGGCGAGGATCACCGCAAGCTGGCGGCAACCGTGGAGTTCATCCATACCGCGACGCTGCTGCATGACGATGTGGTGGATGAAAGCCGGCAACGCCGTGGCCGCCCGACGGCGAATCTGCTCTGGGACAACAAATCCAGCGTTCTTGTGGGTGATTATCTTTTCGCCCGCGCCTTCCAGTTGATGGTGGAACCGGGAAACCTGCGGGTGCTCGACATCCTGGCCAATGCCAGTGCGACGATCGCCGAGGGAGAGGTGCTGCAACTGACAGCGGCGCAGGATCTGGCGACGAGCGAAGAGATCTATCTCAAGGTGGTCCGGGGCAAGACAGCGGCGCTGTTTTCCGCGGCGACAGAGTCGGGGGCGGTGATTGCAGGGGCTGCGGATGCGGCCGTGCGGGCGCTTTACAACTATGGCGATGCGCTGGGGATCGCCTTCCAGATCGCAGACGACCTGCTGGACTATGGTGGCACCAGTGCCGCGACCGGCAAGAATGTCGGCGACGATTTCCGCGAACGCAAGCTGACGCTGCCGGTGATCAAGGCGGTGGCGAAGGCCAATGCCGAGGAGCGGGCCTTCTGGGTGCGGGTGATCGAAAAAGGCGACCAGCGCGATGGCGATCTGGAACGTGCGCAGGAGATCATGGCCCGGCATGGCGCGCTGGAGGCGGCCCGGACCGATGCGATGGGCTGGTCGGCGCGGGCGCGCGCGGCGCTGTCGGTGTTTCCCGATCAGCCGCTGCGCGGGATGCTGGACGATCTTGCCGATTTCGTGGTGGCGCGGATCGCCTGACCCGCGCCGCCGGCCGCCGTCAGCCGAGCGACGGCGCCGCGACGACCCACCAGTCGGGACGCTCGCGGGCGAGGCGGGAGGCTGCGGCGCGCGCAGCGTCGGCGGTGGCAAAAACTCCGAACGTGGTGGCACCGCTGCCCGACATCCGGGCGAGCAGGCAGCCGGCGGTGGCAGCCAGTGCCGCGTGCGCCTCGGCAATGGCCGGGGCAAGGGCCATAGCCGGGGGTTCAAGGTCGTTTCTGGTGGCGGCAAGATAGCCGGCCAGCGCCATGGCATCCGGCAGCGGCGGCAGCGGTGGCAGCGGCGGGTTGTCCTTGCGGGCCAGCGCGCGGAACACGGCCGGGGTTGGCACCGCCACGCCGGGATTGGCCAGAACCAGCCAGAATGGTGGCAGGACGACGGGCTGCAACTCCTCGCCCACGCCGGTCATGCGGGCCGGTCGGCCGGCGAGGCAGACCGGCACGTCGGCGCCAAGGGCAAGGATCGCCTCGGGTCGGGGCAGCGGGCGGCCAAGGCGGGCGATGGCGCGCAGGGTTGCCGCAGCATCCGCCGAGCCGCCACCGATGCCCGACGCGACCGGCAGGTGCTTGTCCAGCGTGATGCGAACCCCACCCCCCATGGCACGGGCCGCCGCCAGACAAAGATTGTCGCAGCCAACGGGCAGGCTTGCCGCACCGGGCCCGGTGATGGCAAGGCCGGTTCCGGGCGCCACCGTCACCCGGTCGCCTGCGCCGGCAAAGACCACCAGGCTGTCGAGAAGGTGATAGCCATCGTCGCGCTGCCCGGTCACATGCAGCGCGAGATTCACCTTGGCTGGCGCGAATTCGCCGGGGTCAATTACCATTTCCGGCCGCTTTCACGGCGTCCGGCGACGTATCTTCCTCGCCCAGAACGGCATCGAGGCCCAGTTCCAGCTTCTTGCGGATGCGCGTGGCATCCTTTTCGGCGGGGTTGAACGACAAGGCGCGCCGCCACTGGAACTCTGCCTCGCGCTTGCGGCCGTTCATCCAGTAGACGTCGCCCAGATGGTCGGTCACGGTCGGGTCGACGGGTTCCAGCAGCGAGGCCTGTTCCATCGGTGCCAGCGCCTCTTCATAGCGGCCGAGGGTGAAATAGGCCCAGGCAAGGCTGTCAATGATATAGCCGGCCTCGGGTTCGGCCGCGACCGCCTCGTTGATCATTGCCAGCGCCTCGTCCAGGTTCTGGCGCCGCTCGATCAGGCTGTAGCCAAGGTAGTTCAGCACCTGTGGCTGCCCCGGGTTCAGGCTCAGCGCCTTGCGGAAATCGGCATCGGCCGCGTCATAGCGACCAAGCCGTTCCTCGGCGATGCCACGGCTGAAGAACAGCGACCAGTGCTGATCCCTCGGTTCGGCAACCAGACCGATGGCGGCATCATAGGCGGCCAGCGCATCGGTCCAGCGCTCCTCGCGCCGCAGCATGTCGCCCAGCGAGGCCGGCACGACAAGCAGGTCGGGATGCCGACGTGCCAGGTTCTGCAGCGCCTCGATTGCTGCATCCTTTCGGCCCGCGGCGTAAAGCGCATCGGCACGGCCGATCTCTGCCGAATAGAAGGCGGGATCCTCGGGCTTGATCGCGCCATAGGCCTCGACCGCCAGGTCGTATTGCTGCAGGGCCTCAAGCGAGCCGGCGCTCATAAGCAGGGCCTGGGTATGATCCGGGCGCAGCACGGCCGCAGTGCGGGCATTCATCAGTGTCAGCGCCGGATCGGCATCGGCGGACAGCAGCGTTGCGATGGTGAAGAACACCTCGGCAATGCCGTCGCGGGCGCTGTTGACGCTGTCGAAGGCAAGGGGCGCGCCGGCCTGAAGCTGCTCGCGCAGCGCGTCGATCACCGGGTTCGGCTGGGTCCCGAAGGCGCGGTCAAGCAGGGCAAGGGCATCGGCATTGCGCTCCAGCTGCGAAAGCACCTGGATATTCGCGATCACGCCACGCTGGCTCAGATCTATCACGCCGGCTTCCTCGCCGGAAAAGATGCGGTTCGCGCCTTCGTAGTCGCCAGCCAGCGCCAGCGCGAGCGCCTTGTGGTAAAGCCCGAAGCTTTCGAAGCCGCGGGTCTTGGCCACCTCGTCGAACGTGGCCAGCGCCTCGGTCATCTGGCCCTCGCCGACCCTTGCCCAGCCGAGGGCCAGCTTGTCGAACAGCGGACCGATGGCCTGCCCAGACGAAAGCGCCTTGTCGAGCGCGCCATAATCCTCGTGCAGCGCATCGGCGGCGATAAGGGCGAAGTCTACCAGCTGACCGCCCGCACCACGCCCGCGCATCTCGCGCGCAATGCGCGCGGCCTCGTCGACGTTGCCGAGGTTCAGGTTGGCGAACAGCGCGCCGTCGCGGATCATCATGTTGTCGGGGTCGATGGCGGCGGCCTGTGCGAACCAGGCGGCGGCGGCGCGAAAATCGCCATGGGCCTCGGCGCTGCGGCCGGCAAGATAGGCACCGGGATCGGCCTTGCCGGGCGGTGGCAACAGTTCGGCCGGGGGTGCGGCAGCGGGTTCCTCGGCGGCGACAGGCGCGGCAAGGGCAAGGCCGAACGCCAGGGTCAGGCGCAGAAGGGCAGAGGTCATCGGCGGCAGTCTCCTCGGGTGGCCGCGGGCAGCGGTCGCAGCCGCAAGGCTAGCGGTGCCGCCGGGGCTTCGCAATGACAAGGCCGCCGCAGGCGATGCTGCGGCGGTCCCGGTGACTGACAACTGCGTGAGCGGATCACATGTTTGGATAGTTCGGGCCGCCGCCGCCCATCGGAGTGGTCCAGGTGATGTTCTGGCTAGGGTCCTTGATGTCGCAGGTCTTGCAGTGGACGCAGTTCTGGAAGTTGATGCGGAAGGTCGCCTCGGCGCCTTCGCCCAGCACTTCGTAAACGCCGGCCGGGCAGTACCGTTGCGCCGGCTCGGCATATTCGGGCAGGTTCACCCTGATCGGAATCGACGGATCCTTCAGCTTCAGGTGGGCCGGCTGGTTCTCGTCATGGTTGGTGAAGGAGAAGGCGACATTGGTCAGCCGGTCAAAGCTGATCTTGCCGTCGGGCTTGGGATAGTCGATGGCGGCAAAGTCCTTTGCCTTGCCGGTGGCAGCGGCGTCGGTCTTGCCATGTTTCAGCGTGCCGAACAGGCTGACGCCGAAGAGGTTGTTGGTCCACATGTCGAAGCCACCCAGCGAGAGGCTGGCCAGCAGGCCCCATTTCGACCACATCGGCTTGATGTTGCGGACGGTCTTCAGATCCTTGCCGATGGCCCCGCCGCGCACTTCGGCTTCGTAGTCGGCCAGTTCATCGCCCATGCGGCCGGCCTTGATCGCGGCATGGGCCGCCTCTGCCGCCGCCTTGCCCGAGAGCATGGCGTTGTGGTTGCCCTTGATGCGCGGCACGTTCACCATGCCAGCCGAACATCCCAGCAGCGCCACCCCCGGCGCGACCAGTTTCGGCAGCGACTGGAGGCCGCCCTCGGAAATCGCCCGCGCGCCATAGGCCACGCGCTTGCCGCCCTGCAGAAGCTCGGCCACCATCGGGTGATGCTTGAAGCGCTGGAACTCCATATAGGGGTAGAGATAGGGATTCTGGTAGTTCAGGTGAACCACGAACCCGATGTAGATCTGATTGTTTTCAAGATGGTAGATAAAGCTGCCGCCGCCGGCATTTCCACCCAGCGGCCAGCCCATCGTATGGGTCACGGTGCCTTCGCGGTGTTTCGCGGGGTCGATCTCCCAGATTTCCTTCATGCCGAGGCCGAATTTCTGCGGGCAATGGCCATCGGACAGGCGGTATTTCTCGATCACCTGCTTGGCCAGGCTGCCGCGCACGCCTTCCGACAGGAAGACATATTTGCCGCGCAGCTCCATCCCCGGCTCGTAGGACGGGCCCGGTTCGCCCGTCGCGGGGTCGAGGCCGAATTCGCCGGCCACGACGCCGGCCACGCGGTCGCCGTCATAGACGATCTCGCTGCACGACATGCCCGGGAAGATCTCCACGCCCAGCCCCTCGGCCACCCCGGCCATCCAGCGGCAGACATTGGCCATCGAGACGATGTAGTTGCCGTGGTTCGACATCAGGGGAGGCATCGGCCAGTTCGGCACGCGCATCTGGCCGGCCGGTCCGAGGATGTAGAAATTGTCGTGCTTGACCGGCACCTTGATCGGTGCGTCCATCTTGCGCCAGTCGGGCAAAAGCGCGTCGAGGCCCGAGGGATCGAGCACGGCGCCCGACAGGATGTGCGCGCCGACCTCCGAGCCCTTTTCCAGCACGACAACCGAAAGTTCCGGGTCAAGCTGTTTCAGCCGGATCGCGGCGGCAAGACCCGAAGGACCCGCGCCCACGATCACCACATCGTATTCCATCGACTCGCGGGTAATCTCGGTCATCGGACGATCCTTTCGATCCTTGGGCGCGCGAAGGCGTCGGCTTGCATGGCTGGCACGGCACCGTGATTGCCCGAGGTGCCGGGCAAGGTCAACCATTACGCAACATCACGTCCGCAGGGCGCCGCACCGCAGCAACATTCTTGCCCGCAAGCGGCGACCCGCCGTTTCTGCGCGGCGTGCCTCTTGCATTTTCCCGCATGTGCGGCAAGGGTGCCCCTGACGCAGTGTGAAGTCATGGATCGGCGGGGCCGGTCCGTGACTTCTTATTTTGGACTGAACGGTACGGCCATGGACAAGATTCCGATGACGCGGCGCGGCTTCGACGCTCTCGATTCCGAGCTGAAGCAATTGAAGACCGTCGACCGCCCGGCGATCATCAAGGACATCGCCGAAGCCCGCGCCCATGGCGACCTTTCGGAAAATGCCGAATACCACGCCGCCCGCGAGAAGCAGGCCTTCGTTGAGGGACGCATCAAGGAACTGGAAGGTGTTCTGTCACGCGCCGATGTGATCGACACCGCGCGCCTGTCGGGGCCGATCAAGTTCGGTGCCACCGTGCAGATCGTCGACGAGGACAGCGGCGAGGAAAAGACCTACCAGATCGTCGGCGAGGTAGAGGCGAATATCGAGGCGGGGCTGCTGAACATCCGCTCCCCGCTTGCCCGCGCTCTGATCGGCAAGGAAGAGGGCGACAGCGTTGATGTTGCCACCCCCGGGGGACAGCGCAGTTACGAAGTGTTGTCGGTCCGCTACGTCTGAGGTTCGGCATCATGCCCGCGCCCGAGGATCATGCTGCAATCGGGTCGCAAGACGATCCTGCCCCGGTCCGTGGCGGCCGGGCGGTGGAGGCGATTGCCGGCCTGCTCAGCATCGTCTGGGTGATTGCCGTTCTGGCCTATCTGCTGGTCTCGCCACCGGGCGATGATGTGCAGACGCTGGGCCTGGTGATGACGCTTCTGGTTGTCTTCCTGCCCCTTGCGCTGATCTGGGTTGCCATCATCACGCTGCGGTCGATCCGCGATCTTCGGGCCGAGGCGGCGCGGCTGCAGGCTGCGGTCGATGCGATGCGGGCGCAATATGTGCAGACCTCGGCACAGGTCCAGGCGGCGACGTCGCGGCCGCAGGTCGACAAGGTGGAGCGCAAGCTCGACGAGATCGCCGCCACTTTCATCTCGCGCCGGGACAGCAACCTTTCCATCCCCTCGGCGGACCGCAAGGCGGCGCTTGCGCCACCGAAGATCGAGCCCGAGGCGGAACAGCCCGTGCTTGCGCTGGGCACCCCGGCCGAGGCCTTGCGCCCGCCGGTCTCTGTTGCCGATTTCATCCGTGCGCTGCAGTTTCCCGAAACGCCGGATGACAAGGAGGGCTTTCGCGCCCTCCGGCTGGCGCTGGAAGATCGCGAGACGGCCCGGCTGATCCGCGCGGCGCAGGATGTGCTGACGCTGCTCAGCCAGGAGGGCATCTACATGGATGACCTGAAGCCGGAGCTGTCGCGTCCCGATCTGTGGCGCCGCTTTGCCGCGGGCGAGCGCGGGCGCGGCGTGGCCGGCATGGGCGGGATCCGTGACCGCTCGTCGCTGGCGCTGACCGCAGCGCGGATGCGCGAGGACACGATCTTCCGCGATGCCGCGCACCATTTTCTGCGCACCTTCGACAAGGTCTTTCAGGCGTTCGAGAAGAATGCGACGGATGTCGAACTGGCTGAACTGGCCGATACCCGGACCGCGCGGGCCTTCATGCTGTTTGGCCGGGTTGCAGGGGTCTTCGACTGACCGGCAGCCTGCCCGGTGGCCGGCCGCTGCGGGTTACAGCGGGCGCACCATGGTGGTGGCCGAGGTGAAACCGAAGAGAAAGCGCAAGGGCCCGATCCGTTCGGTCCGGGCCGGCAGAAAGCCTGCACGTTCGTACAGCGCCCTTGCGCGCCAGTTTGTGTCGATCACCTCCAGCCGGATTGCGCCATAGCCGCGCGCACGCCCCTCGTCGCACAGCAGGCGCAGCAGCGCCGAGCCGATGCCCTGTCCGCGCGCCGGCCGGGTGACGGCGATGCCATCGACCAGAAACCGGCTGTTGTCGATCTCATGCGACAACAGCCACAGCACTGCCTGCCGCCAGCCGGCCCCCCAGCGCCCGTAGATCCGGCGCAGGTCGCTGGAACTGCCGCCGGCGAAACTGCCGGTGGGCGTCTTGAATCCGGCAATTCCGACCAACCGGCCCTCTGGATTCAGCGCAGCAAAGCAATGGTCGGGGCATAACACGGCGCGCAGGAAGGCGATTGCCCGCGCCTCGGGTCCGAGAACGGGGCCAAGCTTGCCGCCGAACGCCTCCCAGTAGATGCGGGCCGCGGTCTCGCGCTGGCTTTCGGGAAAGCCGCGGCGCAGGGTGAATCCGGACTCAGTCAAGGCCGAGATCCCGCGCGATGAAGGCCGCGATGGTGCCGGGATCGTTCAGATCCAGCACCGGCACCGTGATGCCGGGCGGGGCGGCACCATCGGTGGCGAAAGCGCGCACCGTAGGGTCGCCGGGCTGCAGGGGCGGCTGGCCGACGGCGGCGCGCCAGAGTTCCACCTTGGGGTGGGTATCGCGCTTGTACCCCTCGACCAGCACCAGATCGACCGGCGCCAGCCGTGCCAGCACCTCGGTCAGCGGCGGTTCGGCGCCCCGATGTTCCCGCATCAGCGCCAGCCGCTGGCGCGACGCCAGAATCACCTCTTCCGCGCCGGCGTTGCGATGCCGCCAGCTGTCCTTGCCGGGGCTGTCGAGGTCGACCTCGTGGTGGACGTGCTTGACGGTGGACACGCGCAATCCGCGGGCGACGAACAGGGGAATCAGCCGCTCGATCAGCGTGGTCTTGCCCGATGCCGACCAGCCCATGATGCCATAGACCTTCATCGGACGCGGCCCGCTGTGGCGGCGGCAAGATCGCCGGTGGTATTGAGGTTGACGAAGGCGGCCGCATCGGGAAATTCCACGGCGATGCTGCCATGGGCGGCCGCGAAATCGGCGATCCGCGGGTTGGCGCCTGAAGCAAGAAATGCCGCCAGCGCCGGGGCGAGCGCCACCGGCCAGAGCGCCGTGGCGGCATGCATCCTGCCGCCGGCCGTGGCATGGGCCGGGTGGCTGCCGCCCGAGGCTGCGGCCAGTCGCGCCGCCAGGTCGGCCGGGGGAAAGGGCGCATCGACCGGGCAGGAGAGAATCGCATCGACCCCGTTCGCCAGGCCCCAGCCCAGGCCCGAAAGGATGCCGGCCAGCGGGCCGAGCGGTCGGGCATCCGGCAAGACGGGCAGATCGAAGGCGGCGAACCGGGCCGGATCGCCATTGGCCGAAAGCGCTGTTCGCCCGACCTGCGGGCGCAGGCGGCCCGCAACATGCGCCAGAAGCGACCGCCCCTCCAGCACCAGCAGGGCTTTGTCAGCCCCGCCCATACGGCGGCCCTCGCCCCCGGCAAGGATGACGGCATCGATCTGCAACGGCCAATTCCCTCGGGCCCCGCCGGACGGCGGGCGATCAGTTGATCCGGTTGCCCTTCTTGTCGACCATAACGACGCCGTGGCCAAGGCCCGGATTGTCGTTTTCCTCGGTAATGATCTGGGTCTGGACGCCCGGCAGCGTGCCGAAGGCATCGCCCAGCTTGATCGGGAACATGGTCGACGGCATCGCCTCGAATCCCGGAACGCCGCGCAGGATCGCCGAGATCGAATTGGCGCAGAAGGCCTTCGGCACGGCACCGTAATCCAGCGCCCGCTGCATTGCGATCTGCGCCACCTCGGGCGAGACGATAACCGTCCGCTCGACGATATGGAACTTCTCCGTCTCCGAATCGCGGGCGTGATAGTCGCGATAGAAGGCCAGCACCCGGTCGGAAATACCGAAATGCACATCGTTCCGGATTGGCGTGCGCGGCATTTCGAAGGTGCCGGCCGGATCGAAGAGAATGCGCTCCGACCCGTTGATCATCAGCCCGGAATGCGCGCCAGAACCGTTGCGGTCGTTGATCACGGTGAAAAGCGTGATCGAGGGCGGCGGCCCCGCGACATAACGCGCAGCGGCGATCTGGTCGTCGGGCGCCCAGGTGCGATCTGCGCCACAGGCAGCCAGCGTCGAGACGCATGCCAGGGCAAGGAGGGCGCGAAGCATCGGATGTCTCGGCAGGTCAGGATCAGGAATCGGCGAGCGCCAGGAAGATCAGGACGGCAAAAATCACCACGAGGGACCAGCCGACAAAGCGGACAAAGTTCGCGAATGTCCGCTCGTGCTCGCGGACATCCATCGAGCCGTGGCTGTGCTGGGGGTGGTTGGCCATCGTCGCAAATTCCCTAGTTTCGTACGCTTCGCCCGATTGTTATCCGATTCATCTCCGGCTGTCACGCGGTCACGTGACCGGGCGGTGGTCGCAGGCCTGCCAGATCCAGGCGCCTTCGGGCGACAGGTGGCGGCCGATGCGGCCCGCGCGCAGCAGGTGGTTCAGATGCGCCACCGCCTCGACCAGTGCCATCCCCTCGGTGCCGTGGTCGATCTCACGGCGAAACAGCACGGGAAAGCAGTCGATCGCGGTCCGCGGGCTGGACAGATGCAGCGCCAGCCGGTCAAGAATGGTACGGTGGTTTTCCGCCATCTGCCACAGCCGGAAGGGCAGGCCGGTATAGGGCAGCTTGTGCCCGGGCAGGACAAGCTGGTCGTCGCGGGCGAAGGCTGCAAGGCGCGCGCAGCTGTCCAGCCATTCGGTCAGCGGATCGGCCTCGGGCTCGGTCGGGTAGACCCCGATATTGGCCGAGATGCCGGGCAGAAGCTGGTCGCCGCCAATCACCAGCCCCTCGCTCCAGAAGGTGGCATGGGCCGGCGCATGGCCGTTTCCCAGATGTATCGTCCAGTCGCGGCCGGCCATGTGCAGCACCTGGCCCTCGTCCAGGCGGGTGAAGCCCACCGGCATCGGAGCCACGGAATCGGCAAAGTTGAACGGCCGCTCCGCGGCACGCTGTGCCAGTCGGTCGGGCGGTAGCCCGGCGCGGCGCCAGAAGGTCATGGTCTGGGATGTCGGCTGCTCTTGCACGTCAAGAACCAGCATCCGCGCATAGAGCCAGGCGGTCTGGGTCATCAGAAGCTCGGCCCCCCGGTCCTGGAACCAGCCGGCCAGGCCGATATGGTCGGGGTGGTGATGGGTGCCGATCACCCGCGCCACCCGTCGCCCCGCCAGCGGCCCGGCAAGTATCCGCTCCCACAGCGCCAGACTGCGGCGGCCACGAAAGCCGGTGTCGATCACCGTCCATCCGTCGGGGTCGTCCAGCGCATAGATGTTCACATGATCCAGCACCATCGGCAGCGGCAGCCGCAGCCACAGGATGCCGGGCGCGACTTCAATCGCCTCGCCTTCGGTCGGTGGTTCGGGGAAAGGGTGGTGGATCTGGTCGGCCATGGCGCAGGCTTGCGGCAGGCCGGCGGCGGACGCAAGGGCTGACGTGGCGCCCCCCGGGGCCAATCGCCGGCATCGCCGCGGCATGGCTGCTTCCTCTTGATCCAAATACCCCCCGCGGAGCGTCCGCCGGCGCGATTGCGCGCCACGCCGCCGCCCATGCGGCGCTTTACCTCTTGCCGCCGGAGCGCTAAGTGCCTTGGGGCTGGATCAAGAGGCTTCCCATGTCGCGCTATGAACCTTCGGCAATCGAACCCAGATGGCAGCAAGCCTGGGACGAGGCAGGCGCCTTCACGGCGCGGATGGATGCGGCGAAGCCCAAGTATTATGTGCTTGAGATGTTCCCCTACCCTTCGGGGCGCATCCACATGGGCCATGTGCGCAACTACACCATGGGTGATGTGGTGGCGCGGACCAAGCTGGCGCAGGGCTATGCGGTGCTGCACCCGATGGGCTGGGATGCCTTTGGCATGCCTGCGGAAAATGCCGCGATGGAACGCGGCGGCCATCCGCAGGACTGGACCTATGGCAACATCGCCGACATGAAGGCGCAGATGCGGCCCCTGGGTCTGTCGATCGACTGGTCGCGCGAACTGGCGACCTGCGACCCGGAATATTACGGCCAGCAGCAGGCCATGTTCATCGACATGATGGAAGCGGGCCTCGTCTACCGCAAGGCGGCGGTGGTGAACTGGGATCCGGTCGACATGACCGTGCTGGCAAACGAACAGGTGATCGACGGCAAGGGCTGGCGTTCCGGCGCGGCAGTGGAACGGCGCGAGTTGACGCAATGGTTCTTCCGCATCTCGGATTACTCCGAGGAGCTTTTGGATGCGCTGGACGGGCTGGCGCATTGGCCCGAGAAGGTGCGGCTGATGCAGGCCAACTGGATCGGCAAGTCGCGGGGGCTGCAATTCGCGTTCCAGACAGCGGGGGCGCCGGAAGGCTTTGAAAAGCTTGAGGTCTATACCACGCGGCCCGATACGCTGATGGGGGCAAGTTTTGCCGCGATCAGCCCCGATCACCCGCTGGCCAAGGCGCTGGAGGGCAACCCCAAGGTCGCGGCCTTTGTGGCCGAGGCGCGGCGGGGCGGCACCTCGGCCGAGGAAATCGAGACGGCCGAGAAGGTCGGCATCGATACCGGCATCCGCGTCAGGCATCCGCTGGATGCGTCGGTGGAACTGCCGGTCTGGATCGCCAACTTCATCCTGATGGATTACGGCACCGGCGCGATCTTTGGCTGCCCCGCGCATGACCAGCGCGATTTCGACTTTGCCACGAAGTATCACCTACCCATCCCGCCGGTCTTCGTGGCGGAAGGCGCCGGCGAGGCCCCCCTGGCCGAAGCCTATACGCCGATGAAATCCGAGCGCGTGCATTACCTGCGCGGCATCCGGGGCGACAGCGTGATGACCGGCGATGAGGGCGTGGCACAGGCCATCGCCATCGCCGAGGACATGGGCTTTGGCCAGGGCGTGACCAAGTTCCGCCTGCGCGACTGGGGGATTTCGCGGCAACGCTATTGGGGCTGCCCGATTCCGGTGGTGCATTGCGCCACCTGTGGCGTGGTGCCGGAAAAGAAGGAAAACTTGCCGGTCCGCCTGCCCTATGACGTCAGCTTTGACAAACCGGGCAACCCGCTGGACCGCCACCCGACCTGGCGCGACGTGCCCTGCCCGCGTTGCGGCCAGCCGGCCAAGCGCGAGACGGATACGATGGATACTTTCGTCGATTCGTCCTGGTACTACGCCCGCTTCACCGCACCCCGCGCGCCGACGCCGACCGTGCCGCATGACGCCGATTACTGGATGAACGTTGATCAGTATATCGGTGGCATCGAACATGCGATCCTGCACCTGCTGTACTCGCGCTTCTTCGCCCGGGCGATGAACGTGACCGGCCACCTGCCGTCCAAGGCAGTGGAGCCGTTCAATGCGCTGTTCACCCAGGGCATGGTGACGCATGAGATCTACATGACGCGGGATGCCCAGGGCCGCCCGGTCTATCACCTGCCCGAGGATGTGATCCGCAGCGATACCGGTGCCACGCTGCAGGACGGCACGAAGGTCGAGGTCATCCCCTCGGCCAAGATGTCGAAATCGAAGAAGAACGTCGTCGATCCGGTGAACATCATCACCGCCTATGGTGCCGATACTGCGCGTTGGTTCGTGATGTCGGACAGCCCGCCCGAACGCGATGTCGAATGGACGGCGGCCGGGGCGGACGCCACCCACAAGCACCTGACCCGTGTCTGGGCGCTGTGCTCGCGCATCGGCCAGATGCCGGCGGATCATATGGGCGAAGGCGACGATGACCTGCGTCGCGCCACGGCACGGGCGATTGACGAGGTGACGCGCGGAATCGAGGGCTTTGCCTTCAACAAGGCCATCGCGGCGCTTTATGCCTTCACCAATACGCTCAGCCGCGCCACGGCCTCCACCCCCGTGATGAAAGAGGCGATCCGCACGCTGGCGAAGCTGATGTCGCCGATGACCCCGCATATCGCCGAATCGATCTGGAGCTATCAGGGCGGCGCGGGCCTCTGTGCTTTGGCGCAATGGCCCAAGGCCGACCCGGCGCTGCTGGTGGACGATACCGTCACCCTGCCGATCCAGATCAATGGCAAGCGGCGGGCCGAAATCCGCGTGGCCAAGGATCTGCCGGTGGCCGAAGTTGAAAAGATCGCGCTTGCGAACGAAGATGTGCAGCACTTCCTTGCCGGCCAGCCGGTGAAGAAGATCATCGTCGTGCCGGGCCGCATCGTCAATGTCGTCGCTTGAACGCCGCACCTTGCTTTTTCTGCCGCTGGCGCTGGCCGCCTGCGGTTTCACGCCGGCATTGGCGCCCGGCGCCGGGGCAACCCGGCTGCTCGGCAAGGTCCGTGCCGCCGATCCGACGACCAGGAACGACTTCGACTTTGTCGAGCGGATCGAAGAGCGGCTGGGCCGGCCGGAAACCACCGGCTATGATCTGACCTACCGGATCGTCACCGAGACCGTGGGCGTCGGCATCACCGCCGACAGCCGGACCACGCGCTACAACCTGAAGGGCGCCATCGACTACCGGCTGACAGATGCCACGACCGGCGCCGAGGTTGCGAAGGGCCGGGTGCAGAGCTTTACCGCCTATGCCGCGACCGGCTCTACCGTCGCAGGGCTGGCGGCGGAAGCCGATGCCGGGCTGCGGCTGATGCGTCTTCTTGCCGACGATGTGGTCGCCCGGCTGATGGCGGTCATGGCTGCAGGCGGATGATCCTGCGCGGCACCGAGGCCGGCCGCTATTGCGCCAGGCCCGACCCTGCGCGTCCGGGCCTGCTGATCTTCGGCGCCGATCCCATGCGGGTGGCTCTGAAACGGCAGGAGGCGATTGCCGCATTGCTTGGCTCTGGCGGAGAGGCCGAGATGCGCCTTTCCCGCATTGCGGCGGGCGATCTGCGCAAGGACCCGGCGATTCTGGCCGATTCGATCCGGGAGGTCGGCTTCTTTCCCGGCCCGCGCATCGCCTTTGTCGAGGATGCGACCGACGGGCTGGTCGACACCATCGCCGCGGCGCTGAAGCTGTGGCGGCCGGGCGATGCAACCATTGTCGTCACCGCCGGTGCACTGGCCGGCAAGTCGTCGCTGAAGGCGCTGTTTGAAAAGCACCCCGCCGCCGTCTGCATCGGTCTTTACGACGACCCGCCCTCGCGCGAGGAAATCGAGGCCGACGTCCGCCGTGCCGGGCTGGACCGGATCGACCCCGCGGCCATGACCGATCTCGTCACATTGTCGCGTGCGCTCGACCCCGGTGATTTTCGCCAGACGGTCGAAAAGATCGGGCTTTACAAGTTCGGCGATGCCACGCCGCTGGTGTCGGCCGAGGTTGCCGCGCTGGCCCCCGCTACCATCGAAGCCGAGGTCGACGATCTGCTGCATGCCGTGGCCGAGCATGACGGCAAGGCGGTGGGCCTGCTGATGCGCCGGCTGGAGGGGCAGGGCGTGCTGGCCGTTACCATCTGCATCGCCGCCCTTCGCCATTTCCGTGCGCTGCATGTGGCGGCAAGCGATCCGGGCGGCATCGCCTCGGGCCTTGCCCGTGCGCGGGTCTTCGGCCCCCGTCGGGACAGAATGCAGCGCCAGGCATCTGATTGGGGCCGCGACCGGCTTGAAACGGCGATCGGCCTGCTGCTCGATACCGATCTGACCCTGCGCTCGTCCAGCCGCGCGCCGACGATGGCGCTTTTGGAGCGCGCGCTTCTCAGGATTGCACTGACACGGCGGTAGGTCCGGCGCGGCGGCAGGTCCGGCCTACATCCGGCTGTCGCGAATACGCAGCTGGCGGGCGCGGGTCAGGATCGCATCCTCGACCGCGCGGACGGTCTCGGGGGCCACAGCCCCGCCACCGCGGCCCTGCAGTGCAATCTTCAGGCTGCGCGCCTCAAGCGCGGGATCCTGCACATAGATCGTCGCGCGATAGGCACGCCCGCCACCCGGCGGCACGCCATAGCCCGTCACGATGACCCCGGTGAAGGGATCGACCGACTCGATGGGCAGGAAATTCAGCACCTCAAGGCTGGCCTGCCAGAGGTATTTGTTCACTTCCACCGTGGTGTTGGGGTCGGCGCTGCTGGTGAAAAGATCGCGCAGCGTCGTGCCCTTCTGCTCGCGGATCTCGGACGTCGAGGTCAGCGAATCCGCCTCGGACGGGGGTTTGCTGCCCGAGCAGGCGCCCAGTGCCACGCAAATCCCACCGAAAAGCACGAATTTGGCCAGTTGCGGCAAGGGCATCGCGATCTCCAGCAGCGTCTCGTCGTTGTCTAGCCGAGCGGAACAGGTGGAACAAGGGTCTTCGGCGCCACATATCCGGCCCTGCCGGCAAAATCGGGCGCCCGTCGCCCCGGCCTGTCGGCGGCAATGTGGCTTTGGTGTGGCTTTGCTGCACCATCGCCCGCCCGTTTGCCGCCGGAGCGGAAGCTTCAATTGAAATTACCGGCGTGCGGCATGAAATAGGCGCCATCCCCAGACCGGATTCCCCTGGCCTGGGCAGAACCTGGAATTCAACGAGGGAAAACGATGAAAAAGATCCTTCTCGCGACCACCATGATCGTCGCTGGCGCTGGTATCGCTGCCGCTGACGTGACGGTGTCGGGCTCGGGCCGTTTCGGTCTGGTCTATTACAGCAAGCCGGGCGCCGGCATGTCGAAAACCATCATCGATCACCGTCTGCAGTTCGATATCACCGGCACCAAAGAAACCGATGCCGGCGTGACCTTCGGTGGCAAGTTCCGCCTGCGGAACAACGATGGTGAGAACATCACCGCCGGCAACCAGGCGCTGCTGTTCGCCGAATACATGGGCCTGCGTCTCGAAGTCGGCAACGCGAACACCGCGATCGACTCGGCCGGCCTGATCTGGAATTCGGAAATCGGCCTGACCGCGTCGTCCTATGGCGACCCGCAGTCGAACTTCTACGGCTACAAGTCGCAGGGCAGCCTGGCGGCGCCGTATTCGGGCTATGAAGGCGTCTTCGCCTCCTACTCGATGGGCGACTTCACGGGCCGCATCTCCTACATCCAGCCCGACCAGCGTCTCAGCACCCTGCCGGCTGGCATGGATGACGAACTCTCGGTCTCGGTCGACTACGCTTCGGGTCCGTTCGCGGTCTCGGCGGCTGTTGCCCAGAACGCTGCCGGCGTGAAAGACGCCGACATGTGGTTCCTCGGCGCTGCCTACACCATCAACGACGCTGCCACCATCGGCCTGAACTACATCGACGAAACCGGTGAGAAGGCTGATGCGACCGGCGACCGCACCATCGTGGTCTACGGCTCGTATGCCTTCGGCGCGACCACGCTGGCTGGCTATGTTGCCAACAACGACGCCAACGCGAACCAGACCGACACCGCCTATGGTATCGGCGCGTCCTACGACCTCGGCGGCGCGACGCTGACCGGCGCTGTGCACCGTTCGTACAGCAAGACCACCTACGCCGACCTCGGCGTGAAGTTCTCGTTCTGATCTGACGATCAGGCGAAACGGAAAGAGCGGGCTCCGGCCCGCTCTTTTCATTTTCCGCGGTGTCTTTTCCTTCCGTGCGCCGGCCGTTAGCCTTGCCGCGGCAAGACGGAGGCAGGACATGGCATTGCAAGAGATCACCGCGCGAGTCCGGGCGGCAGAGCGGGCCGCAGGCCGCGATACGGGTGCGGTCACGCTGATCGCGGTGTCGAAAGTGCAGCCGGCCGAACGGGTCGAGGCGGTGCTGGCCGCCGGCCAGCGGATCTTTGGCGAAAATTACGTGCAGGAAGCGCAGGGCAAATGGCCGGCCTGGAAGGCGCGCTTCCCCGGGGTGGGGCTGCACATGATCGGCCCGTTGCAGACCAACAAGGCCAAGGTCGCGCTGGATCTGTTCGAGGCGATCCATACGCTTGACCGGCCGTCGCTGGCCGAAAGGCTTGCTCGTCTGGCCCAGGCGCGCGGCGCCTGCCCGGCGCTGTTCATACAGGTGAATACCGGGGCAGAGGCGCAGAAGGCCGGGGTGCTGCCCGATGCGGTGGACGGTTTCGTGACCGCCTGCCGCGGGCTGGGCCTGCCGCTCTGCGGCTTGATGTGCATTCCCCCGGAAAGCGAGGATCCGGTGCCGCATTTTTCGGCTCTGGCGGGAATGGCCGCCCGAAACGGGTTGAAAGGCCTGTCGATGGGCATGAGTTCGGATTTCGAAGCCGCCATCGCGCAGGGCGCCACCCATATCCGGGTTGGAAGTGCGATCTTCGGTGCAAGGGACTATTCCACCCGGGCGGATGGCTAGAAGCTAGAGCAGCCAGAGCCGTGCATAGGGCGGCAGGGCGACCACGCCGTGATGTGCCGTGACCGGGGTGTCGGACAGCGCATCATGGAAGCCCCGCGCGCCCATATGGCGCGCCCAGGTCTCCGGCAGATTTTGCCAACCTTCGGTAAAGTTGAACAAACAGAGTATCGGCCCCTCCGGTGCTGCGCGGCGAAAGGCGAACAGGCCGGCGCCCGGTGGCGAGAGGATTTCGGTCGGATTACCGGCGTGCAGCCCGGCGGTTGCAGCCCGGCGGGCCAGGATGTGCCGCGTGCCCCGGAAGACAAGGCCGGCCGGGGTCGCATCGGCTTCGCCCTGGGTTGCGGCCGTCCAGTCCATCTGCGGGCGGTGAATCCAGCGGCTGTCATGGGCATGCGCCGGCACATCCGCATAGGACCAGTCGTTCAGCTGCGCCAGTTCGTCGCCCATGTAGATCAGCGGGATGCCCCCGAAACTGGCAATCAGCGCATGGCCCAGCAATATCCGCTGCACCGCCGCCTCCGTTCCCGCCGCATCGGCGGCGGACACCGCCTTTTCCAGCCCGGCAAGCGATGCAAAGCTGCCGGAGATCCGTTTGTCGCCCGTCGCCTCGTTCACCTGAAACAGCGTGCCGCGGGCAAAGCTGCCCGGAAAGGTGCCGTCGTAGAAATCCGACAGGAAGGCCCGATGCGCCGACCCGGAGAAGCCGAGCGCGCCGGCATCCTCGTCGGTGACGGCCCAGCCGATGTCGTCATGGCAGCGGATATAGGTGGCATAGGTGGCGTTGGTTAGCCGTGTCGGAAAGTGGCCGCGTAGCACATGTGTCATCAGTCTTGTGTCGCGGGTGGCGAGCGATGACCAGAACTGCACCATCAGGCTGTTGTGATAGGCAAGGTTGCCCTCTTTCCCGTCGTGCCGCCCGCGGCCGAGGTAGGGCAGCATCTCGGCCGGCGCGACGATCGCTTCCTCCAGGTGGATCGCGGCCGGGGCGGCGATGCGCGAACAGGCGCGCAGGGCCTGCAGGATCATGTGCACCTCGGGCTCCGACTGGCAGCGGGTGCCCATGCGCTTCCACATGAAGGCCACGGCGTCGAGGCGCAGCACGTCGACCCCACGGTTGGCGAGGAAAAGCATGATCCCGACGATTTCCAGAAAGACCTGTGGATTGGCCCAGTTCAGATCCCATTGGTGTTCGTTAAAGGTGGTCCAGACCCATTTCCCGATCTCGGGGTAATGGGTAAAATTGCCGGGGGCATTGTCAGGAAAGACCTCGACCAAGCTTTCTTCAAAGCGTTTTGGAATCTCGGACGAATCGAACATGAGGTAATAGTCGCGATATTTCGGATCGCCTTTCGCCGCCTTCTTGGCCCAGCTGTGCTCCTTGGCGGTGTGGTTCAGCACGAGATCGATGCAAAGCGAGATGCCGCGTTCGCGCAGGGCGCGGGCGACGGTCTCGAAATCCGCCATCGTGCCATAGGCCGGGTTGATCCGGCGGTAGTCCATCACCGAATAGCCGCCGTCGCTGTCGCCGGCCCGGGGTTTCAGGCACGGCATGAAATGGGCGTAGGTGATGCCGAGGTCCTGAAGATAATCCAGTTTTTCCAGTATATTGGTCAGGTTCTCCGCGAAACGGTCGATGTAGAGCACATAGCCCGCCATGCCCGGCCGCTGAAACCAGTCGGGTTCGAGGTCGCGTTTCAGATCGAGATGTTTGAGGTCGTCGGGCCGATCCTCCCAGGCCTTGCGCAGCGCCTTCAACAGGCGGGTGCGGAAGGCGGCGTAGTCGGGATGCCCGCCATACAGCGTTTCCAGCATTGGCCAGAGGTCGGGCGCCGACCGGGCGAGGCGCAACGCGAAAATCTCTTCCCCGGGCATGGCGGCCGCTTTGGTCATGGCAGTCCTTCTCCGCTGATCTCACGCGCGGAGACTACGTCATTCAAAGCGGTTTGGAAAGGTTCAGCCGGAAATGATCACCCGGGCTTCGGGTCGCAGGTGGCGGGCGATCCAGAGCAGATCGCCGGGGGCGAAGGCCAAGCAACCCGCGGTTGCAGCACAGGGCCGACGCCAGCGATGCAGGAAGATTGCCGAGCCGCGGCCGGGCGTGGCTCTGGGCCAGTTCCAGTCGGTGATCAGGACCAGATCATACAGCGGATCGGCACGGCGCAGGCTTTCGTGGGAAAATCCATGCGGTGCGCGGACCATCGTGTTGTAGCCGGGGTCTTCGGGATCGTCCGACCACAGATCGCCCGGCCGGATGGGGACCGCCCAGGCGGCGGGCGGCGGCATCCGGTCCGGGCGATAGAGCATGCCGACGATCCGGTGCAGCCCGGCGGGCGTGGCACCGTCGCCTTCGCGTTTGTTCCGGGTCACGCCGCTGCGGCCGATGGTGCAGGGGAAGCGACGGCCGAGAAACAACACGCCGGTAGGGGTGAGGACCAGGTCGTCCCTCACAGAAGGTGCCCGGATTTCGCGGCTTTTGTCGCAAGATAGGCAGCATTTTCAGCGGTCCGGCCCACCTTCAGCGGGACCCGTTCCACAACCTTCAGCCCGCTGCTTTCCAGCATGGCGACCTTTCTCGGGTTGTTGGTCAGGAGCCGCACGTCGGAGAAACCCATCTGCCGCAGGATCGCAGCACCAATGCGAAAATCGCGTTCGTCATCCTCAAAGCCGAGCCGATGATTGGCCTCGACCGTATCGAAGCCCTGGTCCTGCAACGAATAGGCGCGCATCTTGTTGGCCAGGCCGATGCCGCGGCCTTCCTGGTTTAGATAGAGCAGGACGCCCGCGCCCTCCTCGCCCATCTGCGCCAGCGCGGCATGCAGCTGCGGGCCGCAGTCGCATTTCAAACTGCCGAGCACGTCGCCGGTGAAACAGGCCGAATGCAACCGCGCCAGCACCGGAAGGGTGCGGTCGGGTCGACCGACCTCGATGGCGTAATGTTCGTCGCCACCATCTTCGGGGCGGAAGATATGGACGCGGCCAGCACCGGCGGCGGCCATCGGCAGACGAGCCGAAACCACCTCGTCCATCGGCGAAAGGCGGGCGAGTTCGGGGGCAATCTCGTCCAGTCGAAGCAGGGTGAGGCCATTCGCAGCCGCCAGCGCAAATGCATCGGGCACGCGCACCAGCAGTGCCGCGGGCAGAAGCCGGGCCGATTTGGCCAGCAGAATGGCGGCGCGGTGCAGCGCCGCACTGCCCTCGCGCAGGGATCGCAGCGGTCCCTTCATCGGCACACGCAGATCGTCTGCCGGATCGGCCAGCGCGCGAAGCCAGCCGGCATCGGTGCCAGGCGGAACCTCGATCCGTGCCAGATCGCCGTCATAGGCGCGCGCCTTCAGCGTTTCGGCCCGCCGCGCAGTCAGCGCCAGTTCCGGCGCGCCCAGCGCCTGCAGGGCCGCCAGCCGTGCGGGGTCCAGCGTCTCGACGGCCGCGGCAAGCACACCGCCGCCATCGCCCACCAGCGCCACGGGGACGCCCATGCGCAGATCACCCCGCGCGCGGGACAGGTTTTCGACGGCGCCGGGGCCTAGGGACGGATGGGGGATCATGTTGTTCTCCTGTCCCTTATCTAGTTGCGGGATGACAGGATTGAAACATATCCCGACCCTTCGACACGAGCGCGTGAGCCTTCCGTCACATCCCTTGCCGGATGCGGCACCCCGGCGCATCTGATCCACACGGAAAACGGAGGCCAAGATGGCACAGCTTCGCAAGATCCTGCTTGTAGACGACGATGACGACCTGCGTGAGGCGCTCTCGGAACAACTGGTGATGACCGAGGATTTCGACGTGTTCGAGGCCAGGACCGGAGCCGAGGGCATGGAGAAGGCCCGGGCCGGACTTTATGACCTGGTCATTCTGGATGTGGGCCTGCCCGATACCGACGGGCGGGAACTGTGCAAGCGGATGCGCAAGGCCGGGGTGAAATGCCCGATCATGATGCTGACCGGCCACGATACCGACAGCGATACGATTCTGGGCCTTGATTCGGGCGCGAACGACTATGTGACGAAGCCGTTCAAGTTTCCGGTCCTTCTGGCGCGGATCCGGGCGCAGTTGCGCACGCATGAACAATCGGAAGATGCGGTTTTCCAGCTGGGCCCCTATTCCTTCCGCCCCGCGCAGAAGATGCTGGTGGGCGAGAAGGACAAGAAGATCCGCCTGACCGAGAAGGAAACCAACATCCTGAAGTTCCTCTACCGCGCACAACAAGGTGTCGTGGCGCGGGATGTGCTTCTGCACGAGGTCTGGGGTTACAACGCCGGCGTCACCACCCATACGCTGGAAACCCATATCTACCGCCTGCGCCAGAAGATCGAGCCGGATCCCTCGAATGCCCGCCTTCTGGTCACGGAAAGTGGCGGTTATTGCCTGGTCGCCTGACAGCCGCATTGGCGCCCGATTCAGCCTGTATTAAGGGGCTCGGGCGCAGAATGTTTCCATCGAACCCCCTTGCCGTGCCGGGGTTATGACACGGCATCCTCCCTGTTGGACCTGGCCGGGCTTCTTGCCCGGCCTTTTTTTGTCCGATCGGCCGTTTCTGCGCAGGCCCGTCAATCGCTGCGCGGCCCGCGGTCGCCTGATGGCGGCAAGGCCGCAGGGCCTTCTGCCCACCGCTGCGGGACAGGCCGGTCTCCTTGCCATTGCCGATCATTGCGCGATGCGACCTTGTCGAACGCGAGCTGACTGGCGGCGCCGGCGATCTGCGGTTGTGGTCAAAAAGTCACGGTCTGATGCGCCGATCAGGCAGAGCGGCCACAGGGCTGCAAGAAGTCCGGATATCGTGATATGTATTCTCACCTCCCTGTTGGACTTAGGCCCGGTACTTCTTAGTCCCGGGCTTTCTTTTGTCCGGAGACGAGGGCTGCCCTTGTCGTGCCGGGCGTGGCACCCTAGGCTCTCGGCCCGCAGCAGAGGAGACCGCGATGCCTTTCACCCTTGCCACCTGGAACATCAATTCGGTCCGGCTGCGTGAAGGATTGGTGCAACGCCTGCTGCGCGAAGAAGCGCCCGACATCCTGTGCCTGCAGGAGATCAAGACTCCGATCGACAAGTTCCCGCTCGAGGGCTTTGCCGCGCTGGGATATCGCCATCTCGTGGCGCGGGGGCAGAAGGGCTACAACGGCGTCGCCATCCTGTCGAAGCTGCCGCTCGAGGATAGCGGGGATCGCGACTATGCCGGTCTGGGCCATGCCCGCCATGTGGCGGCGCGGCTGGAGAATGGCGTCACGATCCACAATTTTTACGTCCCGGCTGGCGGAGACATTCCCGACCGTGCACAGAACGAGAAATTTGGCCAGAAGCTCGATTTCCTGACCGAAATGCGCGATGTCTTTCTGGCAGAGCGGCCGGAGCGCGCGATCCTGGTCGGCGATCTGAACATCGCCCCGCGCGAGGATGACGTCTGGAACCACAAGGCGTTGCTGAAGATCGTCTCGCACACCCCGGTCGAGGTGGATCACCTCGGCGCCGCACAGGAGGCGGGGGCCTGGGTCGACATCACCCGCAAGGATCTGCCGCAGGGGCTGCTTTACAGCTGGTGGAGCTATCGCAGCCCCGACTGGGATGCCGCCGACAAGGGCCGTCGGCTGGATCACATCTGGGCCACGCCCGATATCGCCAATGCGGGCCATTCCAGCCGTATCCTGCGCCCGGTCCGGGGATGGGAGCAGCCGTCCGACCATGTGCCGGTCTTCGCAACCTTCGACCTTTGACGCGAAATTGCCCGGGCCGCGGGAGGCGGCACCGGGCAGGGGCGGATGAGCGCGCGCAGGCGGCGGCGGCCCGAAAATGCGCCGAAATCGTCTCGGCCGGCTCAGTAATCGTAGCCGTAGGCGCAATGGGCGTTCGAATGGGCGAGGTATTTCGCCGAGATCCAGCCGCGCTGGCCCTGCCATGCAATCTCGACCCAGCCGCCTTTGCTGCCATAGGTGGTGACGGCGGCGCATTTCGGCAGGGTGGCAATCGCATTGTACTGGGTGCCGGGGCCACTGCGGAACTTGACGCCGCCGGTGGTCCAGCCATTGCCGGCAAGGGCGGCGGCGGGCAGGGCGGCAACGATCAGGGCGGCGGTCAGGAACTTGCGGAACATCGGGTTTCTCCTTGGATTGTGACCGGGGCCTACCCGCCGGTCTTGATGGTCCAAGATTAGGCCGATGGCGCGATGCGCGCTGTTTCCCGGGGAACAGGCTCAGCCGAGGGTGAAAAGCGGCAGAGGGCCAAAGCTGCGGATCTCGATGGTCTGCAGCGGGCGCAGAGGCAGCGTGGCGCGAGTTGCGGCCGCGGGACCGACGATCACTGCGGGGCCGAGGGTCTTGCCCATCTCCTGCAGCCGCGCGGCCAGGTTCACCGCCGGCCCGTGCGCAGTATAGTCGATGCGCGCGCCGCCGCCCACGTCACCCAGAATCACCGGCCCGGTTTCCACCCCGATGCGGGTGCGGCCAAGGCCGAGCACCGGACGCAGGACCTCGGTCTCCCGCACGATCTCGCCTGCGGCGGCGAGGGCGGCGTCGACATGGCCGGGCTGGTCGAGCGGCGCGTTGAACAATGCATGCAAGCCATCGCCGACAATCTTGTCGACCATCCCGCCATGGCGCAGCACGATGGTGGTGACGGTGGCGAAATAGCGGTCCAGCGTGGCGATCAGGATCTCGGGCGGCAGCCGGTTTGCCATCGCCGAAAAGCCTTCGATGTCGGTGAACAGCGCGGTGATCTCGCGCCGTTCGCCGGCAAGGCGCAGAAGGTGGGGGTCGTCGGCCAGCCGGGCGACCACGGCGCCGGGCAGCAGTTGGCCCATCCGCCGGCGCAGGGCGCGTTCGGCGCGCGCATGGGCGGCGGCCCGCAGGATCAGCCCCGCCAGCACTGGCATGACCAGGCCAAGGGCGGGAAACAGCGGGTCGTAAAGCCGCCCGGTCAGCAGATGTATCGCAACCGCCCCCGCCGCCCACAGCCCGCCGGCCACCAGCGCCAGCCCCGCCGTGGCAAGGGGTGGCAGGTGCATCAGCGCCAGCGCCAGCACAAGGCCGGCCAGTGCCAGACTGCTCGCCTCGACCCAAGCGGCGCCTGCGGGCCGCCAGGGCAGGCGATCCGCCAGCAGCCCAACGGCCACGTCGGCGGCGATCTGGACGGAAGGATAGAGCGGATCGGCCGCGGTGGGCCGCAGCCCGCCGCGCTGGGGCAGGGACGAGCCGACCAGGACCAGCGCATCCCGAAAACGGTCCTGCGCGACCAGACCCTGCAAAACCGCTTCGGCCGGAACGGTGCGCGCCAGCCGTTCCTCGCGGCTTGAGGGGCGAAAGCGCAGCATGGCGCCGGGATCCAGCGGAAAGATCGCGCGGCCCAGGTGCAATGCCGGGGCAGCATCCAGAACCGGCAGCGGTGCCGCCCCGCCCCTGCGAAGAAGTTCGACCGGCAACGCGGGCCAGATCTCGCCGGCGGCTGCGACCGCGGCCGGCACCATCCGCACCCGCGCCGTACTGTCGCCGGGCAGCGAGATCGACCCCAGCGTGGCGCCGTCCGCGGTGAAGGCGGGGCAGGGGGCCTCCAGCCCCGGCGCGGACCAGAGGCCGGCGCCCGCGCCCTCGGCGGTGCCGAAGACCGGCAAAGGCCGGGGTGCCGGCGTGGGCAGGGCGGAGAGCAGCATGCCAAGGACGGCCGGCGCCGCTGCCAGACCGGCGGCAAGGTCCTTGCCGGTGCCGGCAGCGCAATCCCCGGCAAAGACGATGTCCCATGCCATGGCGGCGGGTGCAGCAGCGGCCAGCGCCGCGGCAAGGCGCCCCGAGGCGACCCGGTTCCACGGCCGGCCAGCCTCGTCCGCTGCGCCGATGTCGACAATCACGACTGCAGGGCTGGTGGGCGCCGGCGCGGGCGAAAGCCGGATCATCACATCCAGCGCGCGTTCCCGTGCGTTGCGCAGCCCGTCCGGCGACAGCGCCAGACCCGCAGCAAGGGCCAGCGACAGCGCCGCCGAGACGATTGCCGCCTGTGCGCGTCGCAGCCTGGGGCCCAGGCTAGTCATCCGCCGCGGCCTCGGCCCGCAACAGCGCCAGGTTGCAGAGCCAAATACCGCCGGCATCGGTCAGGACACCCTCGTCGCGGAAATCCTGCAGCACGCGGTTCACCTTCGGCCGGCTGGCACCCAGAAGTGCGGCCAGTTCACCCTGGTTCAACCCCGGTGCCAGCCGCGCCTCGTCGGGAATGTCGTCGCCGTTCAGCTGTGTCAGGGCGTAGAGGAAGAACCGCGCCACACGGGCCCGCAACTGGTAGAGCGCGATGGATTCGAGCTGGGCCGTGGTGTCGCGCAGCATCGCGCTCAGATGCGCCAATGCGGCTTCGCTCAGCGACGGATGCTGCGCGGCGACAGCGCGAAAGGCGCCTCGGGTCAGCACCCGGCCCTGGACGGGTGTCACGGCCGTCGCGTCGGCCGAGCGGGGACGGGCATCGAACAGCGCCAGTTCCCCGAGCATTTCGCCCGCCTCGGCCTGCCGTAGCACCAGTTCCTTCCCGGCCGCGGACAGAAGCGAGATCTTCACCCGGCCCTTGGCCAGTGCGACCAGCCAGTCGCCATCGTCTCCGCGCTGGAAGATCAGCTCGCCCGGCGCCCAGATCCGGGTCCGGGCCACCGCCTCGACCGCGTCCAGCGCCTCGGGTGCGAGTGGCGCGAACATGCGGAACGATTTCCAGAACCCACGTCCGGCCATGCTGCCTCCCGCACATATTCACCGCCATGCTGCGCGCAAGCGGCCCGCCTCGGCAAGGGGTCAGGGCGCCAGGCCGACCAGGGCAAAAGCCTCGGCGATGCGTTCGGGCTTCCACTGCGCCACCTCAGACGGCGCGCCGTCCGACAGGTTCACCCCGTCGCCGGGGCCAAGGTCGCGCGTGGTTCCGGCATTGACCACCGTCACCCGGCCGCGCTGGCAGAAGACGGCAAAGGTGCCGCGGCTTGGCCCGGCGAAGAACCGGGTGCCGCGCACGCCGATCTGACCGAAGGCGGTGTCGAAGGTCAGGTCGATCGGCGGCAGGTCCTCGGGCCGGTCGAAGACCAGCGCCCCGCCGTCGGCGCCGCCGAGGGTGATCGTGCCGCCCACATCCGCCAGGTATTTTGCCAGCACGACCGATGTAACCGGCCCCATGTTTAGCCTGGTGTCGGTTTCGAGGATGAGCAGCGCCAGCCCGTCGGTGCCGGTTTCGGCAAGATCGCCCTCGGCCAGCGCCGCGCCGGGCGCCATCGCCGCGACGGCGCCCTCATGCGTCAGCGAGGCGTCGCCCGTCACCTCGGCCGCCGTCCCGATCGGCGTATTGGCCAGCACCGGGCCGGGTAAGAACGGCAGAAGGCCGGCGCCCAGAAGGGTATGGCGGCGGGTCAGTCGGATCATGGCAGCCTCGCGGAACAGGGCAATTGCCGCAGCCTAGCAGCCGCACCCGGATCTGCCTAGTCGGGCAAGGCCGCCCCGGACCGATCAGGCGATCAGGCCGACGCTGGCGAAAGCGGCCTCGATCCGGCGCTCGCCCCAGACCTGCGGCAGAAGTGGCGCATCCGCACCGGGCAAGGGTGGGCTCGGTGCCGGCCGCGTTCCGGTGACGGGCGGCAGACCGCCGCCTGTGGGTTCGGCCCGACCGGGCAGGTCGACGCCCTGGCCCTCGAGCAGGGCAAGGCGGGTGTCAGGCAGCACGACCTCGGCCGTGCCGTCCTTGACGAAGACCGAACCGCCCTGGACGCTGTCGATAAACACCCGCGCATCGGCGAGCAGGACCTCGAAGCTTGCAATATCGACCGTGACCTCGCCGGGCGTCCCGCGGCGGTCGATCACTGCGACACCCGAGATATTCAGGCTTTCGTTCCCGCTGCCGCTGGCAAGCCCGACGGAAGTTTCGCTTCCGGCATGCAGGCTTCCACCGCTGGCCAGCGCCAGTTCGGCCCGCGCGCCCGGTCCGGTGACGATCCGGCTTCCGGGCGGCAGCCGCAAACCCGGCGTCAGGGCAACGCTATCGCCGCCGGAAATCTGCGCCTCGCCCCCGCCTTCGATGGCGACCACGACCGAATCCCCTCCCGTCGCCGCCGCCGACCATGGCGCAAGGGGAAGCGAGAGACCGGCGAGGAAGACTCGGCGCTGCATGCCCGCAGGCTAGCCGCAGCGGGGCACCTGCGGCAAGCGGTTCAACTGCCGGCCATCAACGCCGCCAGCACGGCGCGGGCACTGTCACTGTCCCATTCGGCATCGCCGATCATACGGGCCACTTCCTGCCCTTCGGGGTTCAGGATCACCGTTACCGGCAGGGCGAGGACGCCCATCTGCCGTGCCAGCGCGGACTTGGGGTCGCGCAGCGTCTGCAGCCTGGTGATTCCGGCCTCTTCAAAGAATCGGCCGATTCCCTCGGGCGGGTTGCGGCCGGTGGCAAGGGGCAAAACGACCAAGTCCGGCATGGCCACCTGCAGCCGGTCCAGCGCCGGCATCTCGGCCCGGCAGGGTGCGCACCAGGTTGCCCAGAAGTTCAGCACCACCCATTTGCCGCGATAGGCCTCCAGGCTGGCCGGGGCGTCCTCCATGGTCACAAGCTCGGCAGTCGGCACCGGCTGCGGTGCCTCGTGGATTGCAAGCTTCTTCATCGATCCTTCGCGCAAGGCGGCCGGATCGGCCCCGGTGGCCGCCGCCGTGTCCGCCACTGCGGTGGGTTCCTCGGCCAGCGCCGGAGTCGCACCGAGATTTGCACCAAGCGCCAAGGCCGTGTAGAGCACCGCCAGACCTGTCCGCACCGCCATCTTCACCCCCGAGGCCCCGACATGACCGCTTCCGACCAGACCCAGGCCGCCAACCAGATGTGGGGCGGGCGTTTCGCCGAGGGGCCGGATGCGATCATGACGGCGATCAACGCCTCGATCGGATTCGACAAGCGGCTTTACGCGCAGGATATCGCCGGATCGCGCGCCCATGCCGCCATGCTGGCGGCAACGGGCATTCTGAACCCTACCGATGCCGATGCCATCGGGGAAGGCCTGCTCACGGTCTTGTCAGAGATCGAGGCCGGCCGGTTCGATTTCCGCGCCGACCGCGAGGACATTCACATGAATGTCGAGGCGCGGCTGACCGAGATCGTGGGCGAGGCTGGCAAAAGGCTGCACACGGCACGGTCGCGCAACGATCAGGTGGCGGTGGATTTCCGGCTTTGGGTGCGTGACCAGTGCGATGCCGCCATCGCCGGGCTGACCGCGCTGATGCGCGCCTTCGTGGCGCAGGCAGCGGCCGGGGCGGATTGGGTGATGCCGGGCTTTACCCATCTGCAGACCGCGCAGCCCGTGACCTGGGGCCATCACATGATGGCTTATGTCGAGATGTTCGCGCGCGACCGCGCACGTTTTGTCGATGCCCGGGCGCGGATGAACGAATGCCCCTTGGGTGCCGCCGCGCTGGCCGGGACCTCCTTTGCCATCGACCGGGAAATGACCGCGGCAGCGCTGGGCTTCGACCGGCCTACGGCCAACAGCCTCGATTCGGTTTCCGACCGCGATTTTGCGCTGGAATTCCTGTCGGCCGCCTCGATCTGCGCCATGCACTTGTCGCGCTTTGCCGAAGAACTGGTGATCTGGTCCAGCGCGCAGTTCCGCTTCGTGCGGCTGTCAGACCGCTGGACGACCGGCTCCTCCATCATGCCGCAAAAGAAGAATCCCGATGCGGCAGAGCTTTTGCGGGCCAAGCTTGGCCGCATCCTTGGCGCCACGGTTGCGCTGTTCACGGTAATGAAGGGCCTGCCGCTGACCTATTCCAAGGACATGCAGGAAGACAAGGAACAGGCCTTCGACGCCGCCGACAGCCTGATGCTGGGCCTTGCTGCGATGACCGGCATGGTCGGCGACATGACGGCCAACCGCGAGGCGCTGCGCGCTGCAGCCGCCTCGGGGTTTTCCACCGCGACCGATCTGGCCGACTGGCTGGTACGCCGCCTGGGCCTGCCCTTCCGCGAGGCGCATCATGTAACCGGAACGCTGGTGGCAATGGCCGAGAAGAAGGGTGTTGATCTGCCCGGTCTGACGCTGGCCGAGATGCAGTCCGTTCATGCCGGGATCACGGACGAGATCTTCGATGTGCTGGGGGTCGAGAATTCGGTCAATTCGCGGATGTCCTACGGCGGAACCGCGCCGGTGCGGGTGCGCGAACAGATCGCCCGCTGGCAAGCCGCGCTGGGCTAAGGCAGGTTCGGCCGGAGCCGAGTGGAGTTCTTCGATGCGTCTGATCCTTGCCCTTGCCCTTGTGTCGCTTTTTGCCGCCTGCGGCGTGGACGGCGCCCCCCAGCCGCCGACCGAAAAACCGGGACTGACTGTCACAGGCACGGCCCGGTTCGGGGTGGCAGGCGAGTTGTGAGGCGGTTCCTGCTGCTTCTTGTGCTGGCGGGCGGCTGTTCGACGCCGCAGATGGGGCTGCATCTTGACACGGCAACCGGCCATGTCAGGCCATCGCTGGCCACCACGCTGGGCCCGGTCACGGTGGGCGCGAGTGGCGCCGGCGGAACGGTCGGCACCCGGCTGGGGCCGGTTGGGTTGTCCGCGGGGTTCTGAGCGCCGGCCTTCAGCCCGGAGGGCCGTTGCCGCCAATTGCACGGAGCGCGAGGCATGCTATAGCGGCGCGGTCACGGGCGGCGAGGGGGCGATGGATCATTTCCTTTACAGGGGCGGCATTCTGCATGCCGAGGATGTCGCGCTGACCGAGATCGCGGCTGCGGTCGGCACCCCGTTCTACATCTATTCCTCCGCAACGCTGGCCCGGCATTTCCGCCTGTTCACCGAGGCATTGACGCCGCTGCCGCATCTGGTCTGCTTTGCGATCAAGTCGCTGTCGAATGTGGCCGTGCTGAAGACGCTGGGCGATCTTGGCGCCGGGATGGATGTGGTCTCCATCGGCGAATATCTGCGGGCCCGGGCGGCAGGTGTGCCAGGGGATCGCATCGTCTTTTCCGGTGTCGGCAAGACGCGGGCTGAAATTCGCGCCGCGCTGGAGGGCGGTGTCCGCCAGTTCAACGTGGAATCCGAACCCGAGATGCGGGCGATTTCCGAGGTGGCGGTGTCGCTGGGTACCACTGCGCCCATCGCGATCCGGGTGAACCCTGATGTCGACGCCCAGACCCACGCCAAGATTGCCACCGGAAAAAGCGAGAACAAGTTCGGCATCCCCATCTCCAGGGCCGTTCCCGCCTATGCCGAGGCCGCGCGCCTGCCCGGGCTGCGGGTCGTCGGGATCGATGTCCACATCGGCAGCCAGCTGACCGAACTTTCCCCCTTTGAGATGGCCTTTCGCAAGGTCGCGGATCTGACCGAAACCCTGCGCGCCCAGGGCCACCGCATCGAGCGGCTGGATCTCGGCGGCGGGCTCGGCATTCCCTACGCCCGTTCGAACGAGGCGCCGCCGCTGCCCACCGATTATGGCGCGATGATCAAGCGGACGCTCGGTCATCTGGATTGCGAGATCGAGATCGAGCCGGGCCGGCTGATTTCGGGCAACTCGGGCCTTCTGGTTGCCCAGGTGATCTATGTGAAGAATGGCGAGGGGCGCGATTTCCTGATCCTCGATGCCGCGATGAACGATCTGATCCGTCCCGCGATGTACGAGGCGCATCACGACATCCTGCCCGTGATCGAGACGGCGCCCGGCGAGCCGACCCGGCCGTTCGACGTGGTGGGCCCGGTCTGCGAAACCGGCGACACTTTCGCGCGGGGCCGGGAACTGCCGCTGCTGGCCGAGGGCGATCTGGTCGCGTTTCGCAGCGCGGGGGCCTATGGTGCGGTGATGGCCAGCGAATACAACAGCCGGCCGCTGGTGCCCGAGGTTCTGGTCCATGGGGATCAATTCGCTGTCATTCGCGAAAGGCCGACCTTTGACGAAATGATCGCCCGAGATAAGCTGCCGCGGTGGCTGTGATCTTCGGCAGCCCGGAAAGCGATGGCGGAATGGCGGATCCCGCGCCCGAGACGGCCCTCGACGCACTGAAATGGCCCCGCAGGCTGACGCTGGCGGGGTTGTGGGCCGAGCGTCTGACCCAGGCTTTCTGGCCGCTCTGGACGATCCTGCTTTTCGCTTTTGCAGCCATAGCCTTCGGTGCGCATGACCACGGGCCGCTGCTCTGGGTGCAGATCGGCGCCGGGCTTCTGGCGCTGCTGACCCTGATCGCGCTGGCGTGGGGTCTCTATCGGTTTCGTCGCCCCACCATGGACGAGGCGCTCGCCCGTCTTGATGCCGCGCTGCCCGGCCGCCCGATCGCTGCGCTGCGCGACACCCAGATCGTCGGCTCTGCCGATCCGGCCTCGGTCGCGGTCTGGCGGGTGCATCTTGCCCGCATGGCCGAACGGGCGCGTGCGGCCCGGCCCGTGCAGCCCAACCTGCAGCTTTCCGCCCGCGATCCCTATTCTCTGCGCTATGTGGCGCTGACGGCGGCGGTCATGGCGGCGCTGTTCGGCTCGCTCTGGCGGGTGACGGAAGTGACCGGCATCGCGCCCGGCCCGGCCGAGGCGATGCCCGGCGGCCCGGTCTGGGAGGGCTGGGCCAAACCTCCCGCCTATACCGGCAAACCCACCCTCTACCTGAACGAGATCGCCGGCGACACAATCGAGGTGCCGGTCGGGACCCGCATCCAGATCCGGCTTTACGGCCCCGAGGGTGGGCTGACCGTGGAACAGGACATCGCGCAGGTCGCTCCACCCGCGCCGGCCACGGCCGATGGTGCTACGGCCGCGGTGCCACAGGGGCTGGCGGGTCTGACCGACCTGACCGTCAGCCAATCGGGCCGGCTGGCCATTGCCGGCCGCGGCGGTCGCGAATGGCAAGTGATGGCGATCCCCGATCTGGCGCCGACGGTTCAGGTCTCGGGCGAGATGGGGCGCGAGGCGGATGGCAAGTTCAAGCAGGGCTTCGCCGCCGAGGACGACTATGGCGTCACCGGCGGGCAGGTGTCGATCACGCTTGATCTTGCCGGGGTCGACCGCCGCTTCGGCCTGTCGATCGAACCCGAGCCCATCGCACCGCTGGTTCTGGACTTGCCCATGCCGGTGAAGGGCGATCGCGCGAAGATCGACGAGACGCTGGTCGATGACGTATCGCAATCGGTGCTGGCGAACATGCCGGTCAGCATGGTGTTTTCCGTGACCGATGCCGGTGCCAATGCGGGCGAGGCGCCGGCCTATGCCGTTACCCTGCCCGGCCGGCGGTTCTTCGATCCGATGGCTGCGGCCGTGATCGAGATGCGGCGCGATCTGCTCTGGAACCGCGAGAACCTGTCGCGGGCGCTGCCAATCCTGAAGGCGATGATGTACCGGCCCGAGGATCTGTCGCGCTCGGCCAGTGCCGCGAAGCGGTTGCGGGTGCTGATCCGCGAGTTGGACGCCATGGCACTACCGCTGACCACCGAACAGCGCGACGCGATTGCCGAGGAATTGTGGCAGATCGCCTTCATGTTCGAGGAGGGCGATCTCGGTTCTGCGATGGACCGGCTGCAGCGCGCGCAGGACCGACTGGAAGAGGCGATCCGCAACGGCGCCTCGCCCGAGGAAATCGACCAGTTGATGAAGGATATGCAGCAGGCGATGCGCGATTATACGCGCGAGCTTGGCGAAGAGGCCATGCGCAACCCCCAGCCGCCGCAGGAGGGTGGCCAGGAAATCACCGGCGACCAGTTGCAGCAGATGCTGGACGAGATCGAGCGGCTGATGAACGAGGGCAAGACCGCCGAGGCGATGGCGCTGATGGAGCAGTTGCGCCAGCTGATGGAAAACCTGCAGGTCACGCAGGGCGAGGGTCAGGGCGAAGGCCAGGGCAATCCGTCGATGAAGGAACTGGGCCAAACGCTGCAAGATCAGCAGGGCCTGTCCGATGACGCCTATCGCGACATGCAGCGCGACCGCAACGGCGAGCCGGGCGCGCAGGATCCGGACGAGTTGGCCGAGCGGCAGGGCGAGTTGCGCCAGCGGCTGAACGACCTGCAGTCGGGCCGGCTGCCCGGCGACGGTACGGAAGATGGCGAGGCCGGTCGCGATGCGCTGGACCGCGCCGAAGAGGCGATGCGCCAGGCCGAGCGGGCGCTGGAGGAGGGCGACCTGGACGGCGCGCTCGACCGACAGGCCGAAGCGATGCAGGCCATGCGTGAAGGCATGAAGGAATTCGGCGATGCTCTGGCGCAGGAACAGCGCGACGAGCAGGGCACCGGCGGCGACCAGCGTCAGGCCGGCCGTGCCGATCCGAACGGCAAGGATCCGCTGGGTCGCGAGACTGGCGATGCGGCGCGGATCGGTTCGGACCAGAACATGGTGCAGAACGACCCCGACACCCGCGCGCAGGAACTGCTGGACGAAATCCGCCGCCGCTCAGGCGAAGCGGAACGGCCGCAAGAGGAACTCGACTACCTCAAGCGTCTGCTGGACCTGTTCTGAGCGTCAGCCGCCATCGCCGTTCAGCTTGTCGGTCGCGCTGTCCATCAGCGCGTCAAGCCGGTGGCGCAGCCCGTCGACAAAACCGACATAGGAGGCGAGCGGGGTTTCCAGTGCCGGCACCGTCTTCTGAATGGCGGGCGCCGCCAGATAGACCACGGCAGCCGCCACCAGAACTGATAGCGCAATCAGAAAGCCGATGCGGAAAGCGGTGCCTCGCGTCAGTTCGGACGCGGCCTCGTCCTCCTCCTCCTCCCCGTCTGTGCTGTCGGGCTGCAGCGTGGAGTTGATGTCGTCGACATTTGGCAGAAGGTCGCGCCGGGCGGCCGGTTTGGCGGCGGCCGTCTCGGCATCTTCACCTGTCAGGGGCTTCAGCCGCTGCCCGCCCGCCGAAGCCGCGGGGGGCAAAGCGATACCCAGATCGGGCTGGGTGCGAAACTGCTCCTCCGCTTCTGCCCGACGCGAGGCGCTGCGCCGTGCCTCGGCCCTGCGTGCCTCAGCCTCGCGGTCGGCCTCTTCGCGCAGGATGGACAGGACCGAATTGTCGATGGTGTTCCGTGCCGCTTCGGGGGCGGGCGCCGAAAGTGCGGGCGCCGGGCCTTCCTGCGCGGCGGCGCGCGGCGCCGGGATATCCGCGCCTGCGTCAGTGGCAGGGCGTGTCTGGAACCAGGCATGCCCGCAATTCGAGCATTGCACGTCGCGACCGGCCTCAGGAATCGCGTCGTCGGGAATCTCGTATCTGGCATCGCAGTTTGGGCAGGCCAAACGCATCAATTCCACCCCGTCTAGGCATTCGCCCGGTGCTGTTGTAGCAACGAACCCAAGACCATCCAAGACTTTGTGTCCTGCTCTTGTGGGATCCGCAAGGCGCGTGCGATGGAAGGCACAGGGGAAACGCGGCCAATTCGTGCGGGACGAGCGCACAGGGGCAGGGGATACAGGCGGTGATTGCCTTCGAGAATGCGGCCTACAACTATGGCGGGGGCGAGTTGCTGTCCGAGGTCTCGCTGCGTCTTGCGCCGGGATCGTTCCACTTCCTGACCGGCCCGTCGGGCTCGGGCAAGACCACCTTCCTGAAGATGGCCTATGCCGAACTGATGCCGACGGCCGGCCACGTCACGATCTTCGACCGCGAGGTGAAAAGCCTGTCGCGGGACGATATTGCCCGGACGCGACGGCGGATCGGGGTGGTGCACCAGGACGGCCAGTTCCTTGACCATCTGCCGCTGGCCACCAATGTGATGCTGCCGCTGATGGTGGCCGAGCGGCGCGGCAATGCCGAGGATCTTGGCGCGCTGCTGGCCTGGGTGGGGCTGAAGCATCTGTCGGATGCGCTGCCGCCCTCGCTGTCGGGGGGCGAACGGCAGCGCGCTGCGCTGGCGCGGGCCATCATCATGGGGCCGGACGTGATCCTGGCCGACGAGCCGACCGGCAATGTCGACTGGGAGATGTCGCTGCGGTTGCTGACCTTGCTGGTGGAGCTGAACCGCATGGGCAAGACCATCGTCATTGCCACCCACGACCTGAACCTGATCCGGCAGGCCAAGAACCAGGTCCCGGCGCGTGTCCTGCGCATCTCGAAACGGCGCATCCAACTGGCGGGGGCGGATCTGTGACCCTGCCCCCGCTGCTGTCCCGCCTGGCTGATCCGTTCGTGGCGCTGATGGTCCCTGACCGGCAGGCCGACCGCGTGGTGCCGCCCTCGGGGCCGACGGCCTGGCTCACCACCTTTACCGCCGGTGCCATGACCTTCCTCTGCGTCTTCGCGCTGGCGCTGTCGCTGGCCTCGGGGCGCCTGGCGGACCGATGGTCGGATGCGCTGGCCCGCACGGCGACGATCCGTCTTTCGGCGCCACCGCAGCAGATGCAGGCCCAGACCGACGCCGTGCTGGCGCTGCTGTCGACCACGCCCGGCATCGCCTCGGCCCGTGCGCTGACCGATGAAGAGAACCGCCGGCTGCTGGAGCCGTGGTTTGGTCCCGATCTTCCGGTGCAGGACCTGCCGCTGCCCCGGCTGATCGAGGTGGTCGAGGATGGGCAGGGCTATGATGGCGAGGGTCTTCGCCAGCGCCTGGCCGCCGAGGCGCCGGGTGCGATCCTTGACGACCATACCCGTTGGCGGCGGCCGCTGGCCGAGGCAGCCGCGCGGTTGCGGCTGCTGGGCTGGCTGTCGATCGTGCTGATCGGGGCCACGATGGCCGCGATGATCACCCTGGCCGCCAATGCCTCGCTGGCCGCCAATGCCCAGGTGGTAAAGGTTCTGCGGCTGATCGGCGCGCAGGACAGCTACATCGCCCGCGCCTTCGTCCGCCGTTTCACCCTGCGCGCGCTGACTGGATCGGCGGCGGGTGCGCTGGCAGGGCTGGCCGGCGTGCTGCTGCTGCCTGCGGCCGATGCCGCGGGGGGCTTTCTGACCGGGCTGGGCTTTTCGGGGGCCGGTTGGCTCTGGCCCTTCATCCTGCCGCCCCTTGCGGCGCTGGTCGCCTTTGCCGCGACCCGCCGCGCGGCGTTCAAAAAGCTGAAGGAGCTGACATGATCGTCATTCGCTGGCTGCTTTCGCTGGTTTTCGTCGTGCAGATGTATCTTGCCATGGCGGTGATGGCCGTGGCCTTCGCGCCGTGGGCGCTGTTCTCGCGCGAAGGCGCGCTGTTTGCAGCGCATAGCTATTGCCGCTGGGTGCGGTTTACCGCCCGCATCCTGTGCGGCCTGCATTCAGAGGTGCGCGGGCCGATCCCGCAGGGCGAGGTCGTCGTCGCTGCCAAGCATCAAAGCTTCTTTGACATCATCATGATCTTCGGCAGCCTGCCGCGGCCGCGCTTCATCATGAAGCGGGAACTGATCTACGCGCCCTTTCTGGGTCAGTATGCGCTGAAGATCGGCTGCATTCCGGTTGACCGCGGCAAGCGCGGCGCGGCCATCGCGAAGATGAAGGAGGATGTGATCCGCGGCACCGCGGATCCGGGGCAATTGGTGATCTACCCGCAGGGCACCCGCGTGGCGCCCGGCACCAGCAAGCCGTACAAGGTGGGCACGGGGCTGATCTACGCGCAACTCGGCCAGCCCTGCGTTCCGGCCGCGACGAATGTTGGCGTGTTCTGGCCCAAGCGCGGTATCCTGCGCAAACCGGGGCTTGCCGTGGTAGAGTTCCTGCCGCCGATCGCCCCCGGCCTGCCGGTGCCTGAATTCATGGCCCGGCTGGAAGCCGATATCGAAGGCACCTCGAACCGGCTGATCGCCGAGGCCGGGTTCCGACCTGGCTGAACCTGCCGGCCGGCCTGCCGTGGAGCGCCCTGTGGTCCGGGGTCAGGATTCGTCAATCTGCTTGAGGGACTGGATTGTCCCTGCGGCGTCGGCCCCGGCCTTGTCCGCCTTGCGGACCGCTCGGCCGAATGGCCCCTGGTCCCGGCCTTGGGGGGCGAGACTTTGGCCCTGTTCTGTGGGCATTGACAGAATCGTGGCCGTGAATGATCACCATCGCATGCAGGCAACGCACCGTGTTCAATGCATTTTCCCTCTCCTAACCAAGGTTGGATGACAGAAGTGACCCGAAGCATGGCGCGCTTGTTGCAGATTGCCGGGCTGGCTGTGGCCCCGATATTCATCCAGGCTCTGCCCTCGCCGGCCAGCGCCGATCAGATCCTGGCCGTCGAGATTGTCACGGTTGAAAAGCGACCCGCACAAATAACCTACGAGTTGACCGGCACGATCGAGGCAACCCATTCCGTGCCAGTGTCGTTTCGCAATGGCGGGCGCATCGTCACCCTTGTCGTCGATGTCGGCGACAATGTCCTGGCCGGTCAGGTTCTGGCCAGCGTGGAGGATGTCCAGCCCAATGCGGCCTTGCAGGCGGCACTGGCGCAGCTTGTTGCCGCCGAAGCCGGCCTGACACAGGCCCGGCTGGCGCGGGACCGGGTCTCCGAACTTCTGGGCCGCGGTGCCAGCACCCGTGCCGAGTTGCTGGATGCCGACGAGGCGCTGCTTGCAGCGATGGCATCGCGGGATCAGGTCGAGGCGGCGCTGAAGACGGCGCGGCAGGCGGTGGCGGATACGGAGATCACCGCCCCCTTCGACGGGATTGTGACAGAGCGCAGCGCCGAGCCGGGCCAGGTGATTGGCGCGGGGCAGCCGGTGCTGACCCTCGCACCGGAAAAGCAGCGCGAGGCGGTATTCTATGCGCCAAACCACAGGTTGCTGGACAGCCTGCTTGGCGACCGGGTGACTTTGATCCCGATCAATGAGCCGGGGCGCAGAATGGTGGCGGTGGTGTCGGAAATCTCGCCGCTGGCCGATATCCGGACCGGGACCGTTGCCGTCAAGGCGCGGCTTGAGCCGGGGTCGGGCGAGCCGGGACTGGGCGAGCCGGTGACAAGCCATGTCACGGTCGAGACCGAACCGGCTTTCGCTGTGCCATGGTCGGCGCTGGTGGCGGGCGGCGCGAACCCCGCGGTCTGGACTGTCGATCCGGCCAGCGGGGCCGTGGCCCTGACCGAGGTTGAGGTCACGCGCTATACCTCGGCGATGGTGGATATCGCCGCCGGGCTGAAGGATGGTGATCTGGTCGTGGCGGCGGGGTCGCAGCTGCTGTACCCCGGCCGCATTGTCCGGGCAGTTGGGGAAGGTCAATGAAGCCGCTCTTTCTGGCTGCAATTCTGGTGATGCTGGCACAGGTCACTGTTGCCGAAGACCCCGCACCCCCTGGCGAGACCGCGGCGCCGCGCCCGGTCGTGACCGAGATCATCGCCGGCGAGGCGACGCGACTGCGCGACTTTCCCGGAACGATCATGCCGCAGGTGGAAACCGCGCTAGGCTTTCTGGCGGCAGGACGGATCGAAACCCGGCCTGTCGATGTCGGCGATGTGGTCAAGGCCGGCGATGTGATTGCCACGCTTGACCGGATTGCGTTGAATGCCGATGTCGATGCTGCCGAGGCCAAGCTGCGTGCGGCCAGGGCCGAGGCCGATCTGGCACGGGAAACCCATGCGCGTATCGAAGAACTCGTCCGGCGCAATGTGGCCACCGCGGCGCAACTGGAACAGGCCACCGCCGGCCGCGATGCCACCGCCGCCGCCGTTACCGCCGCCGAGGCTGATCTGGCGCGGGCGTATGATGCGGCCAGCAACGGCACGCTTCTTGTCCCTGCCGACGGCGTGGTGGTGGCCACGCAGGCCGAGCCGGGCAGCGTGGTTTCCGCCGGATCGCCGGTCATCACCCTTGCCACCGATTCCGGCCTTGAAGCCGTGATCGACGTGCCCGCGCAGCTTGCCGCCTATCTGGAGCCGGGGACCAGCTTTGTGATCCGCCGCCGGGACGGACAGGAGGCGACGGACTTCGCCGGTACGCTGCGGCTGATCGAGCCGGTTGCCAATGCCGCCTCGCGCACCCATCGCCTGCGCATCACCCTGGCCGCGGGCAGCGGGCTGCGCTTGGGCTCTCTGGTGCGGGTGGCGGTGGAACGGCAGGCGGAGAACCCGGTCCTGACGCTGCCGCATTCGGCGATCATGGCCGATGGCACGGTCTGGCGGGTTGGGGCCGGGCGCAAGATCGAGAAGGTCGCCGTGACGCTGGGCGAGGACATCGGTGGCCGTCAGGTGGTGACATCGGGGTTGAACATGGGCGACGAGGTGCTGGTGCGCGGCATCAATTCGGTCAGCGAAGGGCAGGTTGTGGGCGAAAGGATCGCATCTTGAAGGGCTTCAACCTGTCGGACTGGGCATTGCACCACCGATCCTTCGTCTGGTTCCTGATCATCATCTCGATCATCGCCGGCGGCCTGGCCTATTTCAACCTCGGGCGCGAGGAAGACCCCGCCTTCACCATCAAGCAGATGGTGATCAGTGCGGCCTTGCCCGGTGCCACCGCGCAGGAAACCGAAGATCAGGTGACGCGGCGCATCGAACACAAGCTGATGGAGTTGGATTCGCTGAAATCCACCCGGTCGGAATCCTTCCCCGGCCGCGCTGTGGTGAATGTCGAGCTTGAGGCAACCGTGCGCGGTGATGCGGTGCGCCAGACCTGGCTGCGCATCCGCAACATGATGGCCGATATCCGCGGCGAATTTCCCAGCGAATTCGCAGGCTTCCAGTTCAACGACAATTTTGGCGATGTCTACGGCAATGTCTATGCCTTCACCAGCGACGGCTTTTCCCCGCAGGAAATGCGCGACAAGGTTGAGGATGTGCGCGATCTGGTGATGACGCTGAAGGACGCCGGCAAGGTTGACCTTGTCGGCACCCGCGACCGCCAGATCCATATCGAGTTTTCCACCCGGCGGCTGGCGGCACTGGGGCTGGACCGGGCCTCGGTCCTTGATACGCTGACGGCGCAGAATGCCATCGTGTCTTCCGGCGTAATCCGCACGGCCGATGAACAGATCGCCGTCCGCGTCAGCGGCCGCTTTGCCACCGCCGAGGAACTGGCCCGTGCGCCGCTGCGCGTGGGGGATGCCTATTTCACCCTGGCCGATGTGGCGACGGTGACAGAGGGTTATGCCGACCCGCCGACCACCCTGTTCCGCTATGACGGCAAGGATGCCATCGCCCTGATCGTCGGCATGCGCGAAGGCGCCAATATCCTGGAATTCGGCGCCGAGCTTGACGGGATGATGGCCGGGGTCGAGACCCGCCTGCCCATCGGCATCGACCTGCACAAGGTTGCCGACCAGCCGCATGTGGTGGAGGAATCGGTCAACCACTTCATCCGGGCGCTGATCGAGGCCGTGATCATCGTGCTTGTGGTGTCTTTCGTGTCGCTGGGCATTCGCGCCGGCCTGGTGGTGACGATGGCCATCCCGCTGACGCTGGCGCTGACTTTTGTCATCATGGACCAGATGGGCATCACGCTGCAGCGCATCTCGCTGGGTGCGCTGATCATTGCGCTGGGACTGCTGGTCGATGATGCGATGATCGCCATCGAAACCATGATTTCCCGGCTGGAGATGGGGGAAAGCCTGGGCAAGGCCGCCTCCTATGCCTGGACCTCGATTGCCTTTCCGATGCTGTCGGGCACGCTGGTCACGGTGGCGGGCTTCATTCCCATCGGCTTCAACAACTCGATGGCGGGGGAATATACCCAGTCGCTGTTCTATGTGATCGCGGTCTCGCTGGTGCTGTCCTGGCTGGTGGCGGTGCTGTTTACGCCGCTGCTGGGCGTGACCGTGCTGCCGGCCAAGCTGAAGCATCACTCGGCCGAGCCGAGCCGGCTGCGGCGGACGTTCCGGCGCAGCCTCAAGGCGGCGATGCGGTTCAAATGGGCGACCATTGCGCTGACGGTGGGCCTGTTCGCGCTGTCGGTCTTTGGCATGGGCTATGTGCAGCAGCAGTTCTTCCCATCCTCCGACCGGCCGGAACTGCTGATCGACGTGAACCTGCGGCAGAACTCGAACATCACCGCCACCGATGCGGCCATCCGCGAGCTTGAGCTTTGGCTGGATGGCCGGGAAGAGCCGGTGTTCTGGTCCACCTATGTCGGCCGCTCGGCCCCGCGCTTCCTCCTGGCGCTGGATGCGCCCACACCCGCGCCCTATATGGGGCAGGTCGTGGTGATGACCGACAGCATCGAGGCGCGTGAAAGCCTGCGGGCCGCGATCAAGGCCTATGGCGACGGCCTTGCCGGGATCGAACTTTTTGCCAAGTCGCTGGAACTGGGGCCGCCGGTGGGCAAGCCGGTGCAGTATCGCGTCAGCGGTGCCGACCCCGACCTGCTGCTGGCACGCGCGCGCGACATTGCCGCTGTCCTTAGCCAGGATGACCGGCTTGAAGCGATTACCATCGACCAGGGCGAACCTTACCGCGTCGCCCGCGTGGTGCTGGATCAGGAGCAATTGCGCCACTTGGGGCTGACCCAACGCGACGTGGCACAAAGCCTGTATACGCTGTTCGATGGCGCGACGATCACCGAACTGGCTGATGGCAAGACGCTGGTCGACGTGGTGGCCGTGGGTCGCAAGGAAGACCGTTCCTCCATCGCGGCGCTGCAATCGCTGCAATTCGGCAGCCCGACCGGCATTCCGATCCCGATCAGCGCCTTTGCGACGATCCAGTGGGATCTGGAGCCCCCTCTTCTGCACCGACGCGACCGCGTGGCGACGATCACCGTCAAGGCGGCGGTCGCCGGCAAGGACACCCCCGCCACCATCACCCGCGCGCTGGCATCGGGGATCGACGCGATCCGCGCCGACCTGCCGGCCGGCTATGCCATCGTGGCCGGCGGTGCCGATGAAACCAGCGGCGAAAGCCAGGCGCCGATCATTGCCGTGGTTCCGGTCATGATCCTGGCCATCATGCTGCTGGTCATGGTCCAGATGCAGGGCTTCCGGCTGATGTTCATTGTCCTCGCCGTAGCGCCGCTGGGGCTGATCGGCGTGGTCGGCGCCTTGCTGGCCAGCGGTGCGCCCCTGGGGTTCGTCGCCATTTTGGGAGTGCTGGCGCTGGTCGGCATCCTGATCCGCAACTCGATCATCCTTGTGCATGAAATTCAGGTGCTGATCGAGCACGGCCGCTCAAGATGGGATGCGGTGTTCGAGGCGTCAGACAGCCGTGCCCGGCCGATCCTCTTGACGGCAGCGGCGGCCAGCCTGGCGCTGATCCCGATCTCGCGGCAGGTATTCTGGGGTCCGATGGCATTCGCGATGATGGGTGGCATCATCGCCGGCACGCTGATCACGCTGCTGTTCGCCCCCGCGCTGTACTGCGCCGTCTTCTGCGTTGCACCGGCCGATGAACCTGGTGACAGGGCCATTTGAGCCACCGGGCAATCATTCATGGGCGCGGCCAGTCTGGCGCAGGGCCGGCTGCAGGACGATCCTGCCACGCATTCAGCATGATTTCCGGACAGCGATTGAGTGAGGTCGATGCCCCCCGGGGCCCGGGGGGCCGCGGCAGAAGATGACATCCATCGGGCGCGTTGCGATCCGAAGAAATGGCGCATGGACATGGCATCGCCCATGTCCGACGGTGCGGATGCCGCCTGACGCGGATCAGGCGCTGGCGCGGATGATCAGTTTGCCCGGTACGATCCGCAGCCCGCCCTCCTCCGGTGGGGTGTCTGCCTCGTCAAGCAGAAGGTTGACCGTTTCACGCACCATGGTCTCGACGGGTTGCCGGATTGTCGACAGCCGATATGCCCCCCAGGCGGCCATGGGAATATCGTCAAAGCCGACAATGGCAATATCTTCGCCCGGGCGCATTCCGCGCGCCTTTACGGCATCGATGGCGCCAAGGGCCATGATGTCGTTGCAACAGAACAGGGCATCGGGCTGGCGCTGCCCGGCGATCATCTCGGAAACCGCCGTATGTGCGGCCTGATAGCTGAACGCGCCGTCCGCCTGGAGATAGGGGCTTTGACCAGCCTCGTTCAGCATGTCCCGAAATCCGCGCGCGCGCTCGGTGTGGGTCGAGGTGTCGGCCAGGCCAGCCACAAAACCGATCCGCTGTCGGCCACGGGACAGCAGCAGCGCTGCGGCATCCCGACCCCCGCCATAATTGTCGCAGGTTACAGCGGGAATGCGGATATCGCGCTGGATGCGGTTCATCAGCACGACCCGGATGCGATGCTGGTGGCAGGCGCGCGTCATGCGCGAGGTAAGCTGTGCCGAGGTGACAATGATTCCCGAAGGCCGGGCAGCTAGAATCTGATCCGTAACCGCGTCCACGCCAACCCCGCCGGGCAAGGCATAGACGAGCAATTGCCGGCCGACGGCCTGCAACTGCCGCGCCAGCATGTCCAGCACCATGGGATAGAAGGGGTTGAGCAGATCGCCGGTCACAAGGGTGATGGTATTGCGTGCAATCGCCTCTGCCGTGCGGCGCGCCGGGCTGACATAGCCCATGGCATGGGCCAGGGCGAGAATGCGCTTCTTCTTGTCGGGGTCGAGCGATCCGTCAGGTGCGAAAGCGCGCGAGACCGCCGAGAGCGACACGCCAGCGGCATGGGCGACCTGTTTTGCGGTGGGTTTCATCGCGATCCTTGAAAGAATTTCACCACGGTATTGAAAACTTGCTTGAATCGGGACTAGCACAGTAGATCCCGACTGGAAAAGGGAGGATGCGCATGTCGATTAGCAATCTGAAGGTTGGCCGGCCGGAAGCCGCTCGTGCAGAAGATGATGCGCGGGTTCGGGTGGTGGTTGAGGATGTGCTCAAGGATATCGAACTGCGGGGCGATGCAGCGGTGCGTGATCTTTCGCTGCGGTTCGACAAATATGATCCGCCCTCATTCCGCCTGACTGCCAGCGAGATCGAGGCCGCGATGCAGCAGGTCAGCTTGCGCGACATGGAAGACATCCGCTTTGCCCAAGACCAGATCCGCCGCTTTGCGGAGGCGCAACGTGCCAGCATGACCGATATCGAGGTGGAAACCCTGCCCGGCGTCTTTCTGGGCCACCGCAACATTCCGGTGCAGTCGGTGGGCTGCTATGTGCCCGGCGGCAAGTTTCCCATGGTCGCCTCGGCGCATATGTCGGTACTGACAGCCAATGTAGCCGGAGTTCCGCGCATCGTGGCCTCGGCGCCACCCGTCAAGGGCGCCCCGCACTCCGCGATCGTGGCCGCGATGCATATGGGCGGCGCGCATGAGATCTATGTGCTGGGCGGGATGCAGGCGGTGGGCGCCATGGCCATCGGCACCGAAACGATCAAGCCGGTCGACATGCTGGTCGGTCCGGGCAATGCCTATGTCGCCGAGGCCAAGCGCCAGCTTTACGGCCGGGTGGGGATCGACCTGTTTGCCGGTCCGACAGAAACCATGGTGATTGCGGATGAGACGGTGGATGCCGAACTATGCGCGACGGATCTTCTGGGCCAGGCCGAGCATGGTTACAACTCGCCCGCCATCCTGATCACCAACAGCCGCCGCCTTGCCGAGGCCACCATGGCCGAAATCGACCGCTTGCTGACAATACTTCCCACCGCCGAAACCGCCGCGGCAAGCTGGCGCGACTATGGCGAGGTCATCCTGTGCGACAGCTATGACGAGATGCTGGAGCAGGCCAACACCATCGCCTCGGAACATGTTCAGGTGATGACCGACCGCGACGGCTGGTTCCTTGAGAACATGAACAGCTATGGCGCATTGTTCCTTGGGCCGCGCACCAATGTCGCCAATGGCGACAAGGTGATCGGCACCAACCACACGTTGCCGACCCGCAAGGCCGGGCGCTATACCGGCGGGCTTTGGGTCGGCAAGTTCCTGAAGACCCATTCCTACCAGCGTATCGATACCGACAATGCGGCGGCGCTGGTCGGCGCCTATGGCAGCCGGCTGTGCATGCTGGAAGGTTTCGTCGGCCATGCCGAACAATGCAACCTCCGCGTCCGCCGCTATGGGCATCGTGATGTCGGTTATGGCATGGCGGCGGAGTAGCGGGCATGAGGCTGCCACAATCGCCGTCGTTCCGGCTGGACGGTCGCCGTGCACTTGTCACCGGGGCTTCTTCGGGCATCGGTCTTGCGGCGGCGGCCGCGCTGGCCGAAGCCGGGGCCGAGGTCTGGCTGGTCGCCAGGCGGGACGAAGAACTGATGGCCGCCCGTGACGCGATCCGGGCGGCAGGCGGGCGCGCCGAGGCGATGGCGCTCGACATCACCGACCTGGCGAGAACGGCTGCGGCAGTTGCGGCAAGCGGGCCGTTCGACGTGCTGGTGAATTCGGCCGGGCTGGCGCGGCATGCGCCGGCGCTGGAGACCACATCTGCCGACTATGACGCCGTGATGGCGCTGAACCTGCGCGCCGCCTATTTCCTGACGCGCGAGGTGGCGCGCGGGCTGGCGGCGGCGGGAAAGCCGGGCAGCCTGATCAACATCTCGTCGCAGATGGGGCATGTCGGCGGCCCGGACCGTGCGGTCTATTGCGCCAGCAAACATGCCTTGGAGGGCATGACCAAGGCGATGGCGATCGAATGGGGGTCAAAGGGCATCCGCGTCAACACGCTCTGCCCTACCTTCATCCGTACTCCCTTGGGTGAGCAAACCCTGCGCGACCACGCCCGGCGCAGCTGGATCCTGTCGAAGATCAAGCTTGGCCGCGTCGGCGAGATCGAGGACATCATGGGTCCCGTCATCTTTCTCGCCTCCGACGCCTCCGCCATGGTTACGGGAAGTGCGCTGATGGTCGATGGCGGATGGACCGCAGAGTAGCGGCCATCACCCGGTGATTTCGCGTGGCTGGGTCGAGTCGCGGACGACCAGCGTGACGGGGTGGATGATGCGGGTATCCTCGGTGCTCCCCTCTGGCACCGACAGCAGCTTCACCGCGCTCGCAACCATCTCGTCCAGGGGCGGGTGGATCGTCGTCAGGGAATAGGTGGGCCATGCGGCCATCGGAATATCGTCGAAACCGATCACCGCGATATCCTCGGGCACTCGCAGCTTCAGTTCCTTCTCGATTGCCTCGACCCCGCCCAGCGCCATCACGTCATTGGCAAAGAAGATCGCATCGGGTTGTGCGGGTGCAAGCTTGAGCGCGGCATTGTATCCGTCGCGAAACGAGCAGTGCGGATTGTCGACCTTGGCGGCCAGCTTTGTCCCGACTTCGGCCAGCCGGGCGAGAAAACCGAGTTCGCGCTCGGCATTGGTCGAGGTGTCGCGCCGCCCCGCGGCAAACGCCAGCCGTTCGCGCCCCGTTGCGACGAAATGATCCACCGCCAGCCGCGCGCCCTGCTGGTTGTCGCAGCAGACGCTGGGCACCGGCATGTTCGGCAGGGTGCGGTTGAACAGGATCACCTTGCGGCCGCTGTTCGTCCAGTCGTTCGCGATACCCGACGAGATGCTGGCGGAAACGATGATGACCGCGTCGACATTATACTGCAGCAGATAGGGCAACTGGCTGTCGACATCCTGCCCCGGGGCAAGGTTGAACAGCAGAGACTGGTAGCCGGCGCCCTGCAGTTCGCGGCTCAGCCTTTCCAGAACCTGGGCGTAGAACGGGTTCTCCAGGGTGCCGAGGATCACTGCGACGATCTTGCTGCGTCGGGTCGACAGGCTGCTGGCAATGACATTCGGCCGGTAGCCCAGCGCCTCTGCCGCCTCCATGATCCGTTTGCGCATCGCAGGCGAGATGCTGGCTTGCGGGTTGAACGCCCGCGAGATCATCGAGGTGGACACGCCCAGAAGATCCGCCACGTCGCGGGCTCTCAGGATTCGTGTCGCATCGCGGGGGGCGTTCGCCATATTGGGCTTTCGATGGTTCGCACTATGAGTGATACCGATTGCAATGACCATGGCACAACTGGATGGCCAGTATCTACCCACAAAACGAGCGACGGCCGATAAAATGACCGGGATCGGTGGATTTAAGCCGCTCCTGGGATAGCAACTGGTGCGACCCAGGCTCGAAGGTCGTGGCCGGCGCAGGGCTGGCGGAACGTGTTGACCTTTGCATGTGGTCACTTTGCACGCGCTTGCATACTTGCTATGCTCGCCGGATCGGACGGATCCATGCGAGGTGAAGATGAGCAACCCTGAAGAGGCTGGCCCTGGCGTCCGCTTGTCGCTGGGCGCGGGCCGGGCGGACATCGTCATCGATAACCAGCCCGAGGACAACCTGCTTGCACCGGCCGTGCTGCAGACCCTGCTTGACCTCTGCAGCCGCCTTGCCGCAGACGGTTCGGTTCATGTCGTCACGCTGAGCGGTGCGGGGAGCGACTGGTTTTCAAAGGGGATCCTGACGCCCGGCATCAAGCTTGCACTCGGGAAGGATGGTGTGCTGGACGTGGTCCGGCTGGCCAATCGCACCTTTGATGCGATTGAGGCGCTTCCGCAGGTGGTGATCGCCGGCATCAATGGCTATGTGTGCGCCGGTGCGGTTGAACTGGTGCTGGCCTGCGACATCCGCATCGCCGCAGAACACAGCCGGCTGTCGCTGCCCGAGGCGAAATGGGGCGGCTTTCCCGGTGCGGGCGCGCCCGTTCGGCTGCCGATGGTGGTGGGGCATGCACGTGCGCTTGAGCTGATCTGTTCGGCACGCGAGATCGATGCCGCAGAAATGGAGCGTATCGGTTTCGTGCAGTCCGTTGTGCCCAAGGGTGACATTCCCGGCGCATTGACCGCCATGGCCGCCGGTTTTCTGGCCAATGGCCCGCTGGCTTTGCGCGGCGCAAAACGGATCATGCAGGCGCGGTTGGAGCCGGGCTTTGCCGCCGCGCGCCGACTGTCCGACCAGCTGCGCGCTGAATTTGAATGGACCGCTGATGCCGACGAGGGGGCCGCCGCACATATGGAAGGGCGGGCGGCGCGGTTCACCGGACGATAGCGCCGGCCGCCTTGACCAGCATTCCAGAGGAAAGATCCAGGCGGCGATCGCGGGCTGGGTTGGCAAGCGTTGCTGAAGGCGGGCGGCTATGCCCGACGCCCTGTCGGGGCGAGCGCCGGAAGGATCTGGCGTTTCCCGGCATCCCAGGGCAATCGCAACGATGGGCTTGAAGTGTCCGCCATGCGGCGGGCCTGAACGTCACCACGTCCAGGCGCACCCTGATCCATCAACGATCTATTTGCCAGCGCTTGCAAGAAGTGGGCGTCCACCACGCGCCACAAGCCAATTCTGAAGGTGTGCGGGCGAGACAACCGCCAGATTCCCTTTGATTCGTGGGCAACACGCAGGCTGAAATTTTTTCAACACCAGAATTGATCTACGCTTGCGGTCATAAAAATACAATAAAATCATTCCATTAAACAGCAAAATCGCAAATATTGCACGCGGTTGCAATATAGTATGAACTGCGGTAGCGTTAGCAAAGATCGGGGCCAGCTTGGGAGGCGGGCATGGAGCAGGGCGGCAAGTGCACGCATTCGCGTTTGCGGGTCGGAGGTGCCAGATGCGTGTGAGGTTTCCGAGCATCCGGCCCGACAGATATCCGGCGATCTATGCCGCCACGGGCGCCCTGTTTCTGGTCAGCTATCTGATCGCCCCGGGGTCGCTGTCCTGGACGGCACTGGTCTCTATGTTGCCATTTGCCGGCGTGCTGGCGCTTACGGCTGTGGGACAGACATTGGTGATCCAGCAACGCGGGCTGGACCTGTCCGTTCCCGGCATCGTTTCGCTGTCCGCCCTGATCATCACGAAATATCCGGGGCTGGATGACAGGCTGATCCTGGAGGCGATGGCGCTTGCCATTCTGGCCTGTGCCCTGGCCGGTCTTGTAAGCGGGCTTTGTGTGAGCTTGCTCTCGGTTACGCCGCTGGTGGCGACGCTGGCCGTCAACGCCTTTGCGCTTGGCCTGGTCCAGTGGCTGTCTGGCGGAATACCATCGACTGCCGCGGATGCACTGAGCCTGTGGGCGCTGGGAACGGTGGCTGGACTGCCGAATACCCTGCTGGTGGCAATCGGCATCATCGCGGTGACGGCATTTGCCCTGAACCGCACGGTGATGGGGCGTCGGTTCGAGGCGGCAGGTGCCAATCCGGTCGCCGCCCATGCGGTCGGGATCCGGGTCCCATTCTACACCATCGCATCCTACGTGATTGCGGCGATCCTCTACGCAGTCGCCGGAATCCTTCTTGCGGCCTTTCTGAAGACACCGGGAATTTTCGTCGGCGATACCCTGCTGTTGCCGACGGTCGCTGCGGTGGTTTTGGGTGGGACGGCGCTGACCGGGGGGGTGGCCAACATTGTTGCCAGCGCAATTGCCGCCCTGTTTCTGACCCAGCTTGGCCAAATCGTCCTGTCGATCGGAGCGCCGACATCCGTGCAGCTTCTGATCCAGTCGGCAACGATCATCATCGGCATGTCGCTGAAATCAATGGCCGAGGGCATCGGCCGGATGCGGGGAACAAAAGGCGGGGCCAGAACATAATCGGCCCGGCATAGCAGCGGAGGAGAAAGTGAAAATGAAGTCAAATATCGGCAAGTTCAGGATATCCTGTCTTACGATGATCGGGGTGCTGGCGACGACAAGTGCAGCGTGGTCTGCAGATCTCGGCCGCACCGGCACCGTTGATGAGCTGTTGTCTATCGAGCAGTTTTGCGGCACCAAACCCATTCGTGTCGCGCTGGTCGACGGTTTCGGTGGCAATTCCTGGCGGCGGACCGCCCGTGCCGAGTTCGAGGACGAAGCCAGCAAGTGTGACACGATCACCGAAACGTTCTATGTCGATGGCCAGGGCAACCCGCAAAAGACGATCTCTGATCTTCAGGGTCTTGTTGCGCAGGGGGTCGAGGTAATCGTGGTGCTGCCCGATGCCGGGCCGGCAATGCTTCCGACGATCCGCCAGGCCTTCGCCGCGGGTATTTCCGTGGTTCCCTATGCGGCGTCGCCGGGCGGTGAGCCTGGCAAGGACTATGTGGAATTCGTTGCCTCCGACGCCTTCCATGATGGGCTGACCTGGGGCGCATGGATCGCGGAGCAACTCGATCACAAGGGCCGGGTCGCATTCCTCGGCGGCACGCCGGGCAATCTGCAAAGCAAAACCGAATACGAAGGAATCAAGGAGGCGCTTTCGCAGTATCCCGAGATGGAAATCATCGGCGATCGTGCGCTGGATACGAATTGGGATCCGGCCGAGACGCAGAAAGTGGTTGCCGGGTTGCTGGCGCAGGGCGAGATCGACGGCATCATCTCGGATTATGGCGGCGGATCCGTCGGCGGGCTGAGAGCCTTCGTCGCGGCGCAGAAACCGCTGGTTCCCTGGGCGGCCCAGGACGTCAACGAACTTGCTTGCCTCTGGTATGAGAACAAGGCTGCCAATCCGGACTTTCAACTGATGACGGTCAGCTCGCGGACCTGGCTGGTCCGGCTTGCCCTGCGCAAGGCCGTTGCCCATGCGCAAGGCATCGAGAATCCCGAACCCTCGATCATCGAGATGCCGATCATCGAGGACAGCACGGTGACCGGCATGGAGCCAAAATGCGAGCCCTCGCTGCCTGCAGATGCAATGCTGTCGTCGGGCCTCGGCATCGAAAAGCTGGCGGAGCTTTTCAAGTAACGATGCGATCCGAGCGCCCGCCACACAGCGGCGGGTGCTCCTCCGACCAATCGTGAAGGCCCCATCACAAGCAAACAGACGAGGAAACCATGCGCCTGAGCGGCCAGAGACAGATTGCCCCTATCAACGACTCTGCCTCGGTTCCTGCGGCTCTGTCGATGCATGGGGTCTCGAAGTCCTTCGGTTCGGTGAGGGCTTTGAAGGCGGTGGACTTTGCGGCCTATCCCGGTGAAATCCGCGCGCTTGTCGGCGAGAATGGCGCCGGAAAATCGACGTTGATGGCCGTGGCGTCCGGCATGCTTGGGCCCGATGAAGGCAGCGTGACGATCGGCGGATCGCCGGTCCAGACTGACAACCCGACAGCGGCGCGCGACCATGGCCTTGGCATTGTCTCGCAGCATCCCGTGCTTATTCCCGATCTTACGGTGGTCGAGAACCTGGCCCTGTCGCTGCCCCGTGCCATTCGGCCAAAGCGGCGCGATCTGCCGGCGTGGTTCCGAGAGCAGATCCGGTACTGGGGGGCGGAAATCGATCCTCTGGCGCGGGTCGAGGATGTACCGCTGGCCCACCAGCACCTTATCGAGGTCGTCAGGGTGCTGGCCCTTTCGCCAAAGGTCCTGATTCTCGATGAGCCGACAGAACACATGAACGCCAGCGAGGTGGCGCGTCTGTTCCGCAAGATCCGGGACCTGGCCGCCGGCGGCACCGCCATCGTCTACATCTCTCACCGGATCCATGAGGTAAAGGCGATTGCCGATCAGGTGACGGTGCTGCGGGATGGTGAAATCCGCGGAACATTCGACGCAGCCTCTGTCACCGAAAAGGGAATCGTCGACCTTGTCGTCGGTCGCACGCTGGCCTCTGCCTTTCCGCCGAAATCGGTCGCGATTGGCAGGGATTACACGCCGATCTTCAAGACCGGCGGCCTGTCCGGCAAGGCCTTCGAGGATGTCAGCCTCTCGATCCGGCGCGGCGAGATCATTGGCCTCGCCGGAATCGAAGGTAACGGCCAACGGGAATTCCTGCGGGCGCTGGCTGGTCTTGAGGCCAGTCGTGGAGAGGTCGAGGTTGCTGGCAAGACGGCAAGGATCGATACCCCGGTCGCTGCCGGACGCGCCCGTATCGCCTATATTTCGCGCGACCGCCAAACAGAGGCCTTGCTGCGGCCCCTGTCGGTCTTCAAGAACATCGGCCTGTCCAGCCTGGCAAGAAACAGCACGCTTGGCGTCGTCTCAAGCCGGCGCGAAGGCGATCTTGTTGCCGGCAGCATGGCAAGCCTCGGCATCAAGGCGGGCGGACCGGAGGTGCCCGTCAGCACCCTTTCCGGCGGGAACCAGCAGAAGGTCGTCATTGCCAGGGTCCTGGCGAATGAACCGGCGGTCGTGCTGGCCGACGAGCCAAGCCAGGGCGTGGATGCCGGGGCCAGGCTTGAAATCTATCAGATCCTGCGCGCGGCGGCAGATCAGGGACGCGCCGTGATCATCGCCTCGGCAGATGCCATCGAGCTGCAGGGGCTGTGTGATCGGGTACTTGTCTTCTCGCGCGGCCGCGTCGTGCGGGACCTTGCAGGCGACGAGTTGACCGAACATAACATTACCCATGCCGCGCTGACCGCAACCACCCTGCGCACGCAAGCTTCGACGCGGAAACAGGTGTCGTCCCTGGCCCGCTTCCTGACCGGCGACTTCGCACCGGGACTGTTCCTTGCATTTTCCATGCTGGTGCTGGCGGCCTATGTCGCAAGCGTCAATCCCTACTATCTGACGGCCGGGAATTTCGGCAATGTGCTGACCCTTGCAACGGCGCTGTCCTTTGTCGTCCTGGGGCAGCTGACCGTCATGCTGACCGCCGGTATCGATCTGTCACTGGGGCCGCTTACGGGGTTTGCCGTTGTTGTCGCCTCGTTCTTCATCCTCGATGATGTCGGCCCGGCCGGGATCGCACTGGGGTTTTTCCTGGCACTGCTGGCCTCGCTGCTGGTCGGAACTGTCAATTTCGCGCTGATCCGCTGGGTCGGGATCGTTCCGGTCGTCGCCACATTGTCAACCTTCATGGCCTTGCGCGGCCTGTCGCTGTTCTTGCGCGACATACCCGGCGGGCTGATCAACAGCTCGGTGACTGCGGCCATCGGCACAAGGATCGGCTTTGTTCCCGTCGCCTTCGTGATCGTCATCCTGCTGGCGATCGGAATGGAATGGGCGACGCGGCGGACCCGTTGGGGCCTGTCCCTGCGGGCGGTGGGCTCTCACATGGCAAACGCCCGGCGTATCGGGGTTCCGGTCGGGGCCGTGCTGTTCTCGGCCTATGCCATTGCGGCGCTGTTTGCCTATCTCGGCGCATTGATGCTGATGGCTCAGATCGGGATCGGCGACCCAACGGCCGGCGTCGACTACACGATGATGAGCGTGACGGCTGTCGTGCTTGGCGGGGCCAGCCTGTTTGGCGGACGCGGCTCTTATGTCGGCGCATTGCTGGGCGCGCTACTGGTTCAGCAGGTCTTCAACGTCACCACCTTCCTGAAATTGCCGCCGGCCTGGCAATACCTGCTGCTGGGTGCCCTGACCATCAGCGCGGTTGCCCTCTACTCGCACTTCAGGCGCCGGACAGGTCACGTTTGACCGTCAGGCGGCTGTACTGAAATTCACATGAAACGAATGGAGAACTCCAGATGAAGATCACATCCGTGCGCGCCTATGCGGTGCAAGCGCCCATGCTGATTCCCTATATCACCGCGCTGGTGGACCGGCGGGTCTCCACTTCGGTGCTGACCGTTGTTGAAACCGACGCCGGCGTCGTGGGCTTTGGCCAGAGCACGACAAGCGCGGCGCTCTACTCCCCCTTCGAGGAGTTCCAGGAGTCGATCATCGCGGTGGTCGACAACAAGCTTGCCCCCGTCCTGATCGGCGCGGATCCCTATGATCTGGAAGCGATCCATGAGCGGATGCAGCGCGTCGCACGCGGCCATCTCTATGCCCATGCGACCATCGACCTTGCCTGCCACGATATCATGGGAAAGATCGCGGATCGGCCGGTCTTCGACATGATCGGCGGCGCGGTCCGCGAGAGCATTCCATTGTGTGCGCCGCATCTTGGCATCCTGCCCTCTGCCGAGCTGGCCGCACAGGCCCGCGGCTATGTGGATCAGGGTTTCAGGTTCATCAACCTTCGGGTCGGCGCAAGCCTGCGGCAGGATATCGAGAACGTCTCTGCCGTCCGCGAGGCCGTGGGGAACGACGTTTCGATTTCGGTCGATTTCAGCCAGTCGCTGCATGTCATCGGCTATCGGGCGGATACAGCGATCCCGCATATCCGTGCGCTTGAAAAGGCTGGAGCATCGGCGTTCGAGCAACCGGTCGCAGGCTGGGATATCGAGGGAATGGCCCGGATCGCGGCAGCCATCGACGCCCCCGTGATCGCGGACGAAGGCGTGCGCACACCCGAAGACGCCCTGCGCATTGTGGACCGGCGGGCGGCCGATGCCGTCAAGATCAAGCTGATGAAGGTCGGTGGCATCCTGCCGGCCCGCAAGATCGCGGCCATCCTTCAGGCGGCGGGCATTCCGGTGACGGTGGGCAATGGCCTTGCCGGCTACGTCGCCAATGCCGCCGAAGCGCATTTTGCCTTCTCGTTGCCCAACCTCAAGCTGCCTGGCGAAATGAATGGATTCTGCCGGCTGGATGATCATCTGATGACGGGCGAACTGACCGTGAAGGACGGCAACCTGGTTCGCCCGACCCGGCCGGGCCTTGGCGTCGATGTCCGGCTGGACGAGATCATCTCCGGCCAGTCGGCGACCAGCTTCGAACAGCGGCAAGCCAGCTGAGCCGCCGTTCATTCCACAATCAACAGCTAGGAGACAGCCATGAACATCTCTGTTTCGATTTCCAATCTGGGGCTGATGCCGATCTATGGCCCATTCATCGGCGGGACATTTCGAGACAGTGCGCCGAATGGCACCTTTCCGGCGATTGATCCCGCAACGGGCGAGCATCTGGCCGATGTCGCCCGCTGCGGGGCAGCCGAGGTCGATGAGGCCGTAAGGGCGGCGCGTGCCGCTTTCCCGGCCTGGAAAGCCACCTCGGTCGAGGTGCGGTCGGCCCTTCTTCTCAAACTGGCGGATGCGATCGAACGGGATCTGGAACGCCTGACCATCATCGACACGCTCGACGTAGGGCGTGCCCGCAGCGAGGTGCGTGGCGATCATCTGAAGGCGATCTCGCAATTTCGCTACTTTGCCGGGGCGATCCTGACATATGAGGATTACGGTCGGCCGATCCCCAACGGCTATTTTGTGGCACGGCGCGAGCCGATCGGCGTTTGCGGCCAGATCATCCCGTGGAACGTGCCCGCGATCATGGCGGCGTTCAAACTTGCGCCTGCGCTTGCCGCCGGGAATACGGTGGTGCTGAAACCCGATGAGAACGCCTCGCTTTCCACCATGGAACTGGCGCGGCACATTGCCGAAATCTTCCCGCCTGGGGTTGTGAACATCGTTCCGGGATATGGCCATGAAGCGGGTGCCGCCCTGACCGCCCATCCCGGCGTCAGCAAGCTTTCGTTCACCGGAAGTGGCGAAATCGGGCGGATCATTTCCCACGCCGGCGCTGATCGGCTGGTTCCCGTTTCCCTGGAACTGGGCGGCAAGGGTGCGAACATCGTGTTCCCCGATATCGAGGATGTCGACGCAGTCGTCGACAATGCCCTGGTCGCTTCGATGTACTGCAATGGGCAGTCCTGTCTGGCGGGGTCGCGGCTGTTCCTGCACGACAGCCTGTATGACGATTTCATGCATTGCCTGTCCGTGGCCGCCAAGCGGCTGACCATCGGCGCCCCGATGAACGAGACGACCCGCATCGGTTGCCTCGTGTCCGAGAAGCAGGGTCAGCGGGTTCTTGGCTACATCGATGCCGGAAAGAAGGAGGGGGCGGGCCTCGTCGTCGGTGGCGGCAGAAAATCCGTTGCGGGGCATGAGTTCGGATATTTCATCGAACCGACGGTCTTTGAGGTGCGCAACGAGATGCGCATCGCGCAGGAGGAGATCTTTGGCCCGGTGCTGTCCGTCGTGCGGTGGAAGGACTACGAAACGATGATCCAGGAGGCCAATGGAACGGTCTACGGACTGTCGGCCGGCGTCTATACCTCCAGCATTGCGACCGCGATGGACGCGGCAAACCGGCTGGAAGCCGGGTCAATCTGGATCAACCAGTTCTCGAACCTTGCGACCGGGGTGCCGTTCGGCGGTGTCAAGGAAAGCGGCCATGGCAGCGAGCACTGCCGGGAAACGCTGAATCTCTATACCCACGTCAAGGCGGTGACATTCCAGGGCCGCGTCGCCGCGCCATGGTATGCAGTCTGAGGTGTGGCGGCGGCGATTCTCTGAAAGAACGATGCGGGCGGTGCCGTGCCTGGCCGCATCCTTGAAAGGCAGGCTTGGGGCCGGACAGCATGGCCTGGCGGAGGACGTTCGATGAAGGCCTATGACTATGTGATCGTCGGGGCAGGCACTGCCGGATGTGTCGTAGCATCGCGGCTGGCCGAGAGTGGCCACAAGGTCCTCCTGCTTGAGGCAGGCGGCAGTGACAGGCATTGGAGCATCCAGATGCCCGCCGCCTTCGGGCAGAATTTCCAGGGCGGGCCGTTCAACTACTGCTTCTGGACCGTTCCGCAAAAGCACCTGGATGGCCGCAGGATCTTTCAGCCGCGCGGCAAGGTTCTTGGCGGATCCTCCTCGATCAACGGGCAGGTCTATTTGCGCGGCCATGCGCTTGACTACGATCGATGGGCGGCGAAGGGTGCGCCGGGCTGGTCCTATGCCGATGTGCTGCCCTATTTCCGGCGGATGGAAACCTATCACGGCCCGGGGAATGACTATCGCGGCGACAGCGGGCCAATTTCGGTGCGGCGCGGCGAAGCCTCGCATCCCATGGATCAGGCGTTTCTGGCCGCCGGGGTGGCAGCGGGTTATCCGGTCACGCAAGAGGTCAACGGATTCCAGCAGGAAGGTTTCGGCTGCTGGGACATGAACATAAGAAACGGCGTCAGGGACAGCGCCTCCTACGCCTATCTGCGCCACAGCGATCATGGCAGGACCGTCACTGTCGAAACCGGGGTCCGTGTCTCGCATGTCGACTTTTCCGGGACGCGGGCGGTTGGCGTCACCTATCGGCGCGGCGGGCAAGAGCATAGGGCCGCGGCAGGCGCGGAGGTCATTCTGAGCGGTGGGGCATTCCACTCGCCGCAGTTGCTCATGCTGTCAGGGATCGGCCCTGCAGACCAGCTTCACAGGCTTGGCGTGACTGTCCGCCAGGATCTGGCGGGGGTTGGCGAGAATCTTCGGGACCATATCCATGTGCTGACCCAATATGCCGCAAACGAGCCTATCGCCCTGAACCGCTATCGGCGGTGGGACAGGAAGATTGCCGTGGGCCTGGAATGGCTGCTGACCCACAAGGGGCCGGGATCCTCGACACATATCGAGGTGGGGGCATTTTTCAGGAGCCGGGAGGGGATCGAACACCCCGATGCCCAGATCCATTTCAAGCCGTTTCTGCTGGATGGCTGGTCGGTCAGCAAGGAGCATGGCTTCAATTTCGGTGTCGGAACGATGCGGCCGGCCAGTGCCGGCACGGTGCGCCTTGCCAGCGCCGATCCGACGGCGGCACCCTTGATCGATCCGAATTTCCTCGGCACCGAACAGGACGTCATCGATATTCGCAATGCCATGAAACTGACCATGGAAATCGCGGCACAAAAGCCCTTTGACCGGCTCAGGGGTCGCCCGTTCGGGCCAAGCCATGGTGTCAGCACGGATGCGGAGGTCGATGCCTATATCCGCGCGAATGCGGGAAGCGGTTTCCACCCGGTCGGCACCTGCCGGATGGGCCTGGACGAGACCGCGGTCTGCACCCCGGATCTGGCGGTCAGAGGGGTCGAGGGGCTGCGCGTCGTGGATGCCTCGGTCTTTCCCGATGAGCCAAGCGCCAATACCAATGCGCCGGTGTTCATGGTTGCGGAAAGGGCGGCAGACATCCTGCTGGGGAAAAAACTGCCACCGCAAAGCGCGCCGTTCTACGTCGCTCCGGACTTTGCAACCCGGCAGCGATAGCGCTCCGGCGGGGTAGGCCGTCCCGGGCTTGCCCTGCCGCCTGCGGACAGGTCAGCCTTGCGTGGGGCAGGTCGGTTGCGACATGGCCGGCATCGCATTGCATCCAGTGCCTTGGCCGGTCCTCGGGGCAGGGGCCGAATACCGCGCCCGGCTCACCGCGACGCTGCACGCCAGGGCCGCAAGGTCTGGCCGCACCGAATTGTCTCCGGGGGCTTGCATCATGCTGAGGGTGTCAGGCCGCCCGTCCCGCATGCCGATGGGGTGGCGGCCGCGACCATTGCCAAGGCCGTCGCAAGAATGACCTGGCCGATCAGGCAAATTTCAGCGCGACGATGCCGGCAAGGATCAGCGCCACGCCCAGCACGCGCAAGAGGCCGACGGGTTCGTGGAACAGGAATACCGCCGCGATGGCAGTGCCGATGGCGCCGATGCCCACCCAGACCGCATAGGCCGTGCCGACCGGCAGGGATTTCATCGCCAGGCTCAGCAGCCAGAACGAACCCAGCGCCAGCACTGCGGTGATGACCGTCGGCCAGAGCCGGGTGAAACCGTCGGAATATTTCAGCCCCAGCGCCCAGCCCATCTCCATCAGGCCGGCAAGTGCGACGATGGCCCAGGGATTCACGCCGCCAGCCCCTTCGACCCCAGATCGAGAAACTTTTGCCGGCGGTCGCGGACCAGCAGGTCCCGCTTCTTGCCCGAGAGTTCGGCAAGCATCGTTTCGACCGCCTTGCCGACCGCCTCGATCGTCTCGCGGGGCGCCCGCTGCGCGCCGCCGACGGGTTCCTTCACGATCCGGTCGATCACGCCCAGCTTCTGCAGATCCTGCGCCGTCAGCCGCAGCGCCTCGGCGGCCTCACGCATTTTCTCGGCATCCTTCCACAGGATCGAGGCGCAGCCTTCGGGACTGATCACCGAATAGATCGAATGTTCCAGCATTGCGATGCGGTTTGCCGTGGCAAAGGCCACGGCCCCGCCAGACCCACCCTCGCCGATGATGACCGAGATGAGCGGTACGCCGATGGCGAGGCATTTCTCGGTGGACCGCGCGATGGCCTCGGCCTGGCCCCGCTCTTCGGCACCCTTGCCGGGATAGGCGCCGGCGGTGTCGATCAGCGTCACGACCGGCAGGCGGAAGCGGTCTGCCAGATCCATCAGGCGGATTGCCTTGCGATAGCCTTCGGGGCGGGCCATGCCGAAATTGCGTTCGATCCGGGTCTTGGTGTCGTGGCCCTTCTCATGGCCGATCACCACCACGGGGCGGTCGTTGAAGCGGGCAAGGCCCCCCATCACCGCATGATCGTCGGCAAAGGCCCGGTCGCCGGCCAGCGGCGTATATTCGGTGAACAGCGTCTCGATGTAGTCCTTGCAATGCGGCCGGTCGGGATGGCGCGCGACCTGGCATTTCTGCCAGGGCGTCAGGTTCTTGTAGAGGTCGCGCAACGCCGTTTCGGCCTTGCGGTCCAGCGCCTCGGCCTCTTTCGAGACATCCATCCCTTTTCCATCGCGCGCCATCGCGCGCAGTTCCTCGGCCTTGCCTTCGATTTCGGCCAGGGGCTTCTCGAACTCGAGATAGATCATCGGCACACCCTCATGCGGTCCTGCCCTATATGGCCGGGAGGGGGCCGAAGTGCAACTCGACTTGCGGCGCGCCACGCAGTGGGCGGCAAGAAGCGGCGGCGCCCCGCAGCTTTCGCCGCGGGGCGCGCGCCTCCTCCCATTTGCCGCGCGGGGCCTCCTCTCCCCGTGGGTCGCGGCGCGGGCATCTTTTGCAATCTGCCCGGGAATCGGGCACCGCTGCAGTGGACGGTGCCAAACGCCACAAACTTCTGTCAATATCTGCGCTATCGGCCTGCGATGATTTCCGCCTGCCGCACGATCACCTCGGCCTGCCGCATGCTGGCGATGTCGATCAGTCGGCCCTTGTAGGTGGCGGCGCCTTGGCCGGCGGCCTTGGCGGCCTCCATCGCGGCGAGGATTTCACGCGCCTCGGTCACGGCGGTGTCCGAGGGCGTGAAGACTTCGTTCGCCAGGGCCACCTGCTTGGGGTGGATCGCCCATTTGCCGACCATGCCCAGCGTGGCCGAGCGACGGGCCTGCGCGCGAAAGCCCTCGTCATCCGAGAAATCGCCGAATGGCCCGTCCACCGGCAGCACGCCATGGGTGCGGCAGGCGGCAACGATGGCGGTCTGCGCCCAATGCCAGGGGTCGGGCCAGTATTTCTGGCCCTCGCGGATCATGTAGTAATTTTCCTGCGTGCCGCCGATGCCGGTGGTCTGCATCCCCATCGAGGCGGCGAAATCGGCGGCCCCCAGGCTCATCGCCTGCAGGCGGGGGCTGCTGGCGGCGATTTCCTCGACATGGGCGATGCCGGCGGCGGTCTCGATGATGACTTCAAGGCTTATGGGCCTTTGCCGGCCCTTGGCGCGTTCGATGGCGGTGACAAGGGCATCCACCGCATAGACATCGGCGGCGCAGCCGACCTTGGGAATCATGATCTGGTCGATGCGGTCGCCGGCCTGTTCCAGCACCTGCACCACATCCTGATACCAATAGGGCGTGTCGAGGCCGTTGATCCGTACAGAAAGCGTCTTCTTGCCCCAGTCGATGCTGTTGATGGCGTCGATGATATTGGCCCGCGCCTGCGGCTTGTCGGCAGGCGTGACCGAATCTTCAAGATCAAGGTTGATCACATCCGCCGCGCTGGCCGCCATCTTCTCGAACAGGGCCGGGCGGGACCCCGGGCCGAACAGCTGGCAGCGGTTCGGACGCGCAGGGGCGGCGGGCTGAATGCGGAAGCTCATCGGGACCTCTCGGCAATGATATTTCACGACTCGTCGCCAAAGAGCTAGAATATTGCGCGCCGCAGTGCAACATTCCTTTTGCTCTTGCAGAATACCCGGGTGCTGTCTTGAACCTCGGGCGGACGCCTGCAATCTGGTCGCAACCGCAAGGAAGCGCCAATGATCACCGTCTCCGCCGATGTGTTTCCGCTGAAGAACCCCTTTACCATCAGTCGCGGCTCGAAGACCGAGGCGCGGGTCGTGACCGCCACCGTCATGCGCGGCGACCAGCGCGGCCGTGGCGAGGGCGTGCCCTATCCGCGCTATGGCGAGACGGTCGAGGATGCCATGGCCAGGCTACGGGCCCTGCCGGACGGGATCACCCGGCTGGCGCTGCAAGACGCGATGCCACCGGGCGCCGCCCGCAACGCGCTGGATTGCGCGCTCTGGGATCTGGAGGCCAAGGCCGCCGGCCGCGCCGTCTGGCAATTGGCTGGTCTGGCTGCGCCAGGGCCAGTAGAGATTGCCTTCACCCTGTCGCTGGATACGCCGGGCCGGATGCGCGAGGCGGCAGCCCGCAATCGCCACCGCGCGGTGCTGAAGGTAAAGCTGGGCACGGCCGCCGACATGCCACGGATCGAGGCGGTGCGGCAGGGCGCGCCCGGCGTGCGGCTGATTGTCGACGCGAACGAAGGCTGGACGCCAGAGGTCTATACCGACCTTGCCCCGTATCTGCTGCGGCTGGGGGTGGAGATGGTGGAACAGCCGCTGCCGCAGGGTGCCGATGCGATGCTGGGCGAAATTGCCCGGCCGCTGCCGGTCTGCGCCGACGAAAGCGCGCATGATGCGGCCTCGCTGGCGGCGCTGCAGGGCCGCTACGATGTGGTGAACCTGAAGCTGGACAAGACCGGCGGCCTGACCGAGGCACTGCGCGCCCGCGACGCGGCGCGGCGCCTGGGATTTCGGGTGATGGTGGGCTGCATGATCTCGTCCAGCCTGTCGATGGCACCGGCGATCCTTGTGGCGCAGGGCGCCGACTGGTCGGACCTTGACGGCCCGGTCGACATGACAGCCGACCGCGCCTATCCGGTTGTCTATGATGACCGCAGCATCTATCCGGCCCCGGCAGAGCTTTGGGGGTAGACAGATGGGCCTTGGGATAACCATCGGCATTCTGGCCGACCTTGCGGAGAGTGAGCCCGAGGGCGCCGCGTGGGTTCGGCAGAATCTTCAGGCCACCGCGGATGTGATGCCCCGCGCCGGGCTGGCGCCGCACAAGGAACCCGAAGCGACCGAAGCATGGTCGGCAAGTGGCTACGGCTATTCCGGGCCTCATGCGCTGCGCGAGGTTGCGGGGCTGGTTTGGCAAGGCGAGCCGATCCGATCCCGCTGGACACCCGGATCACCGGCAAGCGGATTCCGGCGGCCGAGACCCTGTTCAATGCGACCCTGGCAGCCCATGAACCCGGCCGACCGCAAGGCTTTCTGAGCCGATTGCTCGGGCGAAAGACAGTGACACCAGCCTTGCCGCCTTTTGCCCATCTGGTGATGCATTCCGATGCCGGGGGCTTCTATGTGCCCATCGGTTTCGACAAGTCCCTCTTTCCTGCTGTGATGCCCGATGACACAGAGCCGCTTTGGCCACTCGGCCCGGTGCAGCAGTTGGCGGAGGATCTGGAGCAGCTGGCGAGGGCATTGAAGCTGCCGCCGGACCCGCCCGAACCCCATGATGTGCTGAAACAGTATCTGGACGACCGGAACCTGTCGTCCGACCCGCAGCGCTGGCAGGCCCAACCCGTTGCCACCTACACGCTGCCGATCCTGCGCCAGACCTTTGCGCAGTCCCAGAAGACGGGTGCGGCAATCTCATTTGGCTGAACTCGGCCCTTGACCCCGGCAACGGTTCGGCGAAAAAACCAATCGTTCAGCCGACGTTCAGCCGAGGAGACCCAGATGACCCGAACGGTTTATGTGAACGGCGACTATCTGCCCGAAACCGAAGCCAGGGTTTCCATCTTCGACCGCGGCTTTCTGATGGCGGATGGCGTCTATGAGGTGACGTCCGTCCTTGGCGGCAGGCTGATCGATTTCGGCGGGCATCTGGCGCGCCTGCAACGCAGCCTGGACGAGCTGGAGATGAGCAATCCGCTGGATGCCGCGGAATGGCTGGAGGTGCACCGGCAGCTGATCGCGCGAAACGGGATTGACGACGGCATGGTCTATCTGCAGGTCACGCGCGGCAATCCGGGGGATCGCGACTTTGCCTTTCCCGGCGCCGATTGCGCACCGACCGTGGTGCTGTTCACCCAGTCGAAGCCCGGCCTGGCCGACAGTCCGGCCGCAAAGGCCGGCTGGAAGGTGATCTCGCTGCCCGACATTCGGTGGGGCCGGCGCGACATCAAGACGGTGCAACTGCTTTATCCATCGATGGCCAAGATGGCGGCGAAGAAGGCCGGCGTCGACGATGCCTGGCTTGTGGAAGACGGTTTCGTGACCGAGGGCACCTCGAACAACGCCTATATCGTCAAGGGCAACCGGATCGTCACCCGCGCGCTGGGCCATGATATCCTGCATGGCATCACCCGCGCCGCCGTGCTGCGCTTTGCCCGCGAGGCGCAGATGGAGGTCGAGGAACGCAACTTCTCGATCGACGAGGCAAAGGCGGCGGACGAGGCTTTCGTTACCTCGGCCTCGGCCTTCGTGATGCCGGTCGTGCAGATCGACGGGGTGGATCTGGGCGATGGCAGGCCCGGCAGTGTGGCCACCCGCCTGCGCGAAATCTACATCGACGAGATGAAGAAGGCTGCCCTCTGACGTGACCCGCGCGCCCTTCACCTGGGCCGGGTTTCGCCGCGGCCTGCGCATGGGGCTGGCGCTGAGCTTTCCGATTCTGATCTATGGGCTGGCCTTCGGGATGGTGGCGGCGCAGGTCCAGATCGGCTGGGCCACTGCATTGGGGATGAGTGTCACGATCTTTTCCGGCTCGGCGCAACTGGCGCTGGTCAGTCTGATGCAGGGTGGAACGGCGACGCTGTGGACGGCGGCGGCGACGGTTCTGGTGATCAACGCGCGCTACCTTCTGTTCGGGGCCACGCTGCGGCCCTGGCTGTCGGCGGCGGGGCCGTCGCGCGCCTTGCCCAGCCTGCTGCTGCTGGGCGATGCCAACTGGATCGCGACGATGCGCGCGGCCGAGAAGGGCGAGGAAGACCGCGCCTATCTGGCGGGAACCGGCGTGCTGCTGATGACGGGCTGGCTGACCGGCACGCTGATCGGGGCGGTCTTCGGCAGCGTGTTGCCCGACCCCCGGGCCCTGGGCGCCGATCTGATGCTGCCGGCCTTCGCGGCCTCGATGATGACGGTGATGGTGCGCAGCCGCGCGGCGCTGGTCCCGGTTGCCGTGGGCGCCGCGGCAGCGCTGGTGGTGGCGCAACAGGCCGGACATGCCTGGGGCATCGTTGGTGCCGGCGTGGCCGGTGCGGTCGTTGCGGCGCTGACCGTGCGGCCCGCGGGCAAGGCCTGATGCCGCCGCTGTGGCAATTGATGCTGGTTGCCGGGCTGGCGGCGCTGACCTGCCGCTTTGCCGGCTATCTGGCGATGCGCTTCCTGCCGGCCTCGCCGCGGCTGGATGCCGCGCTGCGGGCAACGCCGTTGGCGGTGATGTCGGGGATCACCGCCATGGCGCTGGCCGCGGGCGGGCTGGTCGAGGCGCTGGCGCTGGGGGCGGCCGTCGCGCTGACCGCGCTGACCCGCAACGACGTGGCCGCAGCCGTGGCCGGGGTGGCCGTGGCGGCGGGTTTGCGTGCGCTGGGGATTTAGCGCGGCGGCAGCCCGGCCAGGATGGCGCGGGCGGCGGCGGCCGGATCGGCGGCGGCCCAGACCGGGCGGCCGACGACGATATGGTCCGCGCCATCGGCCAGCGCTTGGGCCGGCGTGGCGATGCGCTTCTGGTCGCCGGTCGCGGCGCCTGCAGGGCGTACCCCGGGGGTTACGATCAGCTTTCCCGTCGCCTCGGGCAGGGCGCGGATGCGGGCCGCTTCCTGCGGGCTGGCGATCACGCCATCGGCGCCCGCGGCGAGCGCCCGGGCGGCGCGTTCGACGGTGATGTCGTGGATATCGCCCGGCACGATCATGGCCGCGTCGAGATCGGCCCGGTCAACCGAGGTAAGTACGGTGACGGCAAGGATCTTCAACCCCGTGCCACGCTTTCCCTCCTGCGCCGCGCGCACCACCTGCGGATCGCCATGCACGGTCAGGAAGTCGAGGTCGTATCGTGCTATGCCGCGAACCGCCGCTTCGACCGTGGCGCCGATGTCGAAGAATTTCATGTCGAGGAAGATGCGCTTGCCCCGCTCCTGCTTCAGTTCATTGGCAAGTGCCAGGCCGCCGCCGGTCAGCATGCCAAGACCGATCTTGTAGAAATCGACGGCATCGCCCAGCCGATGGGCCAGGTCGAGACCCTGCACCGCATTGGGCAGGTCGAGTGCAACGATCAGGCGGTCATCCATCGGGGTCTCCGGGTCCGGCAGGGGGAGCGTGCCGCGGGTGGGCCGGCCCCCGGGGCGCTGCCCCGGTCCCCGGGATATTTTTGCAGAGAAGAAGACGCAAGGGCCAAAGCCGGTTGGCGGCGCGATTGACAGGGCGGGTGAAGGGGGATTCTCTGGCGGAAAACCCGAGAGGTCCGCCATGGATATCACCGTCACAGTCGAGCGACCCGAGGAAGGCCCGGGATCCGGGCCGATCCAGGTGGGCTGGTTCCTGACCACGGACAAGAATGCCGTGCTTTACGATCCGCCCGAGCGGGTGAGCGTGCGGCAGACCAACCGGACGCATGCCAAGAGCGCCAGCCGCTGTCCCGGGGTGATCCAGCTCGAAAGCCGCTATTTCATGGTGAAGGCGCCCTTCGACATGCAGATCGGCTTTTCGCGCGACGAGAAGGGCAAGCCGGTGCTGGTGAACCGGCTGGGCACGGCCAGCCCGATCCGGTCGAACAAGCTGAACGAGGTGCTGACGCTGGTGAGCGAGGCGGAATGGCGCTATCCCGACCGGCCGACGATCCAGCTGATCACGCCGTACTGCTTTGTTGCCGATGAGCTGGTCTATGTCACCCAGCTGTCGCCCTTCATGCATTATCGGCCCGATCCCCTGCCGGGCACCATCTTTGGCGGGCGGTTTCCGGTTTCGGTCTGGCCGCGGCCGCTGATGTGGGCCTTCGAATGGCATGAGCCGCAGAAGGACATCGTGCTGCGCCGGGGCGAGCCGCTGTTCTATGCCCAGTTCGAGGGGATGGATCCCTCGCGTCCGCTGCAGGTGATCGAGGTCGAGCGGACGCCGGAACTGGCGACCTATCTGGAGCAGATCGGCGGTGCAGTAAACTATGTGAACCAGACCTTCGGCCTGTTCAAGGCGGCCGAGCGGTTGCGGCCGAAGAAGCTGGTCACGCCCAAGGTGCGCGAGTGATTTCCATTCTCGAGACCTTCGAGGTGGCCACGGGCTCCGTGCGCGAGATCCTGCGGGTTGATGGTCGGGTCGAGGCGCCGAACTGGTCGCCCTGCGGTGGCTGGCTGCTGGTGAATGCGGCCGGGCGGCTTTACCGGGTGCCGCTGGACCGGCCGCGGCTGGAGCCGGTGGAGACCGGGGCGGCGACGCGCTGCAACAACGATCATGGCATCACGCCGGATGGTCGGTGGATCATCCTGTCGGGCCATCACGAGGGGCAGGGGTCGCAGATCTATCGCATCCCGGTGGCGGGGGGGGAGCCGGAACGGATTTCGACCCGGCCACCCAGCTGGTGGCATGCGATCTCGGCCGACGGGATCTGGATGGCCTATCCCGGGGTGCGCGACGAGAAACGGATGGTCGACATCTTCGTCCGTGCCGTTGCGGGGGGCGAGGAGAAGCGGCTGACCTGGGGCGAGGGTCATTCCGACGGGCCGGATTTCAGCCATGACGGGCGGAGGATCTACTGGAACTGCGACCGCGGCGGGCATGCGCAGATCTGGGTGATGCAGGCCGACGGTTCGGACCAGCGCCAGCTGTTCGCCGATGACAGGGTGAACTGGTTCCCGCATCCCTCGCCCTGCGGGCGCTGGCTGGTATATCTGTCCTATCCGCCGGGGACGGAGGGGCATCCGGCGGATCTGCCGGTGCATTTGGTGCTGTCTTCGCCCGAGGGCGCCGCGCGGCGGGTGATCCGGGAGTTCACCGGCGGCCAGGGCACGATGAACGTGCCGAACTGGGCGCCGGACGGGCATGCTTTCGCCTGTTTCCGCTACGAACCATAGGCCGGGTCCAGCCGGACCGTGCTGGCGCCAGGCGTGTTGTCGGGTTCTGCCGGCGCCGAGACATAGAGGCCGGGATCCGCGAGATAGGGCGCCATCTGCCGCGAGACGCCCCAGACCGAGACGAAGATTTCCGGAGGCCCCGCGGTCGCCAGGTGTTCGGGTGTCAGGACCACGATCCGCAGGCGCAGCGGCACGCCCTCGGTCAGCGCCGGCGCCAGGATCTGCGAGGCCATCGGGCCGAAATGGCCGAGATAGCCTTCGCGCCGCATGGGAAACAGCCCGAGAAATGGCCGGCGGACGCGGGCGAAGACGCCCACTCGCCCATCGGGCAGGACGGCGGCGCGCGCCTCGTCCCCCATGCACAGACCGGCCCGTCCGATATGGACGGCGATCTCCTCGACGGGGACTTGGGGCAGGATCGGTTCCAGTGTTTCAGCCATGCGGTGTTCCTTTTGGCGGCAGGGTGGGGAACTGCCGGCGCGGGCGCAACGGGGTGTGCAGCCGGTACGGGGATTGCCGCCGGTGCCAGGTGCCGGAATCGGCGGAATTCCGACCACTGGCCCGGGCCGGGAAATTTGCATGCTGTCGCGGCACGGGGATTGAACCGTGCGGCGCAACGCCCCAGATTAGCGCAAAGGCCGATGCGGATGCGCCTTTTCAGGGCGTCCGCCAGGTGGTGCTTGAGAAAAGGAGACGACCGATGAACATGGAAAAGTTCACGGAGCGGTCGCGCGGGTTCATTCAGGCTGCGCAGACCATTGCGATGCGGGAAAGCCACCAGCGTGTGCTGCCCGATCATTTGCTGAAAGCTCTTATGGATGACGATCAGGGGCTTGCCGCGAACCTGATCCGCCGCGCCGGGGGAAGCCCCGAGCGGGTGAACGAGGCGATCAACGCCTCGATTGCGAAGCTGCCCAAGGTTTCGGGCGGCGATGGACAGACCTATATCGACCCCAGCCTTGTCCGCGTTCTGGACGAGGCCGAACAGGTTGCCAAGAAGGCTGGCGACAGCTTCGTTCCCGTGGAGCGGCTGCTGACGGCGCTGGCGCTGGTGAACACCCGCGCCAAGGATGCGCTGACTGCGGGCGCCGTCACGGCGCAGGGGCTGAATGCGGCGATCAACGACATAAGGAAGGGCCGGACGGCCGACAGCGCCTCGTCGGAAGACACGATGGAGGCCCTGAAGAAATACGCCCGCGACCTGACCGAGGCGGCGGCGGATGGCAAGATCGACCCGATCATCGGCCGCGACGAAGAGATTCGCCGCACCATGCAGGTGCTGAGCCGCCGTACCAAGAACAACCCGGTCCTGATCGGGGAGCCCGGCGTGGGCAAGACCGCCATCGCCGAGGGCCTGGCGCTGCGCATCATCGATGGCGACGTGCCGGAATCGCTGCGCAACAAGAAGCTGATGGCGCTGGACATGGGCGCGCTGATCGCCGGGGCGAAATACCGGGGCGAGTTCGAGGAACGCCTGAAGGCGATCCTGAAGGAGATCGAGGCCGCTGCCGGTGAGATCATCCTGTTCATCGACGAGCTTCACGTTCTGGTGGGGGCCGGCAAGACCGATGGGGCGATGGATGCCGCGAACCTGATTAAGCCTGCGCTTGCCCGGGGCGAGCTGCATTGCGTCGGCGCGACCACGCTGGACGAATACCGCAAATATATCGAGAAGGATGCGGCCCTGGCACGCCGGTTCCAGCCCGTTTTGGTGGAAGAGCCGACGGTCGAGGACACGATCTCGATCCTGCGCGGGATCAAGGAGAAATACGAACTCCATCACGGGGTGAAGATTTCGGATTCGGCGCTGGTTGCGGCGGCGCAGCTTTCGCATCGCTATATCACCGACCGGTTCCTGCCGGACAAGGCCATCGACCTTGTGGACGAGGCCGCCAGCCGGCTGCGCATGGAGGTGGATTCGAAGCCCGAGGAGCTTGATCAGCTGGATCGCCAGATCCTGCAGATGACGATCGAGGCCGAGGCGCTGAAGAAGGAAGACGATGCCGCAAGCAAGGACCGGCTGGAACGGCTGGAAAAGGAACTGGCCGATCTGAAGGACCAGTCCGCCGAGATGACGGCGAAGTGGCAGGCCGAGCGCGACAGCCTGGAGAAGGCGCGCGAGCTGAAAGAGCAGCTTGACCGCGCCCGGGCCGAACTGGACCAGGCCAAACGCGAGGGCAACTTCGCCAAGGCCGGCGAGTTGCAATATGGCCGCATTCCGGCGCTGGAAAAGCAACTTGGCGAGGCCGAGGGCCGCGAAGGCCAGGCGCTGGTTTCGGAATCCGTCCGCCCCGAGCAGATCGCCGAGGTGGTGGAGCGCTGGACCGGCATCCCGACCTCGAAGATGCTGGAGGGCGAGAAGGACAAGCTGCTGCGGATGGAAGATGAACTCGGGCGCCGGGTCATCGGCCAGCGACAGGCGGTCGAGGCGGTGTCCAAGGCGGTGCGGCGCGCCCGTGCCGGGCTTTCGGACGAGAACAAGCCGCTGGGCTCGTTCCTGTTTCTCGGACCCACCGGCGTTGGCAAGACCGAACTGACCAAGGCACTGGCCGAATACCTGTTCGACGACGACAATGCGATGGTCCGCATCGACATGTCCGAGTTCATGGAGAAGCATTCGGTCGCCCGTCTGATCGGTGCGCCTCCGGGATATGTCGGCTATGACGAAGGTGGCGTTCTGACCGAAGCCGTGCGGCGGCGGCCCTATCAGGTCGTGCTGTTCGATGAGGTGGAGAAGGCCCACCCCGATGTGTTCAACGTCCTGCTGCAGGTTCTCGACGATGGTATTCTGACCGATGGTCAGGGTCACAAGGTGGATTTCAAGCAGACGCTGATCATCCTGACGTCGAACCTGGGCGCCCGGGCGCTGAGCGAGTTGCCGGACGGCGCCGATGCCACTGCGGCCAAGGCGCAGGTGATGGAAGCGGTGCGGAATCACTTCCGCCCGGAGTTCCTGAACCGTCTGGACGAGATGATCATCTTCGACCGGCTGAACCGCGCCGATATGGCGGGGATCGTCGAGATCCAGTTGAAGCGGCTGGAAAAGCGGCTGGCGGCAAGGAAGATCACGCTCGACCTCGATGATGCGGCCAAGACCTGGCTTGCCGACGAAGGCTACGATCCGGTCTTCGGGGCGCGGCCGCTGAAGCGGGTGATCCAGCGCCAGCTGCAGGATCCGCTGGCCGAGATGCTTCTGGCCGGCGATATCCTCGACGGCTCGACGGTCAGGGTCTCGGCTGGGCCGGACGGGCTGATCGTGGGCGACAGGGTGATCGCCAGCAAACGCGAACGCCCGGCGCAGGCCGTCGTGCATTAAGCTTCAGAGGGGGGCCGGAAGGCCCCCTTCTTCATTCGGGCGGCCCGTCGTCTCGCCCATTGGCTGGCACGGCACCGGCGCCTGGGTGGCGATCTCCACCCGCTTGCCGTGGTCTTCCCGCCGCACCGGCCCGGCTTCGATGGCGGCAAGGCCGCCCGTATTTTCAGGGTCCTCTGCCATGGTCGGGGTCTTGCCGTCCACCGATGCCGGGATCTTCCATGGGTAAAGCCGGGAAAGACGGGCCTGCCCATCCCCCGCTTTTCCACCAGTGCAAGCTGCAACGCGGGGCTGGCCTCCATTCGATCTGCAAATGTCCGTTTTGCGCCGCCATCACCCCTTCACCACAGCGTGATGAAACGTTTTGCTGCGCCGAGCCGTACTGTGATCAACAATGCGACAAGCCGGAGGAGCGCAGCATGGCATGGAAACCGGATCTGAAATGGTCGGAGGTGACGCCGAAGGCTGCCTGGCTGAATCGGCGGGCGCTGATGACCGGAGCGCTGGCTGCAGCCGGCATGCCTGCGTTGGCAAGGATCAAGGCCAATCCCAGTGCATTCTCCACCGATGAGACGCCGAATACGCTCGAAGAGATTACCAGCTACAACAACTTCTACGAATTCGGCTGGGACAAGGGCGATGCCGCGGCCCTGTCCGGCAACCTGACCCTCGATCCCTGGTCGGTCGAGATCGGCGGCCTGGTCGAACGTCCCGGCACCTATGATCTGGCCGATGTGATGAAGGGTCAGCCGCTGGAGGAGCGCATCTACCGGCTTCGCTGCGTCGAGGCCTGGTCGATGGTCATCCCCTGGATCGGCTTTCAGCTTTCCGGCCTGCTGGACCGGGTGGGCGTGAAGCCCGGCGCGAAACATGTCGCGTTCCAGACGCTCCTGCGCCCCGAAGAGATGCCAGGCCAGAACGGCCGGAGCATCGACTGGCCCTATGTCGAGGGGCTGCGACTGGACGAGGCGATGCATCCGCTGACGATACTGGCCACGGGTCTTTACGGCGAGGATCTGCCCCGGCCGAATGGCGCGCCGATCCGGCTGGTGGTGCCATGGAAATACGGGTTCAAGTCGATCAAGAGCATCGTGAAGATCACGCTGACCGAGCAGCAGCCGCCGACGACATGGAACCTGCTGCAGCCGCAGGAATACGGCTTTTACGCCAATGTGAACCCGACGGTCGATCATCCGCGCTGGAGCCAGGCGACCGAGCGGCGGATCGGGGGCGGCCTTTTCGCTGGTCGTGAAGAGACGCTGATGTTCAACGGCTATGCCGACCAGGTGGCCGGTCTCTATTCCGGCATGGATCTGCGGACCAACTACTGATGTTGCTCGATAGGCTGAACCGCACGCTGCGGCGCGTGCCGGGCTGGACCGTCTACCTTGCCGGGCTTTTGCCGCTGGCCTGGATCGTCTGGCTGATGCTGACCGGCGGCCTCGGCGTCGATCCGGTGAGGGAGATCGAGCATCGGCTGGGCAAGATCGCCCTGTGGTTTCTGCTCGGCGGCCTGGCGATCACCCCGTTGCGCCGCCTTGCGGGCTTGAACCTGCTGCGCTTCCGCCGCGCGGTGGGCCTTCTCGGCTTCTTCTATGTCGCGCTGCATCTTGTAGCCTGGCTCTGGCTCGACATGGGGCTTCTATGGTCTCAGGCGGCTGTAGATCTGGTGAAGCGGCCCTACCTGCTGTTCGGCATCACCGCCTTCGTGCTGCTGATCCCACTGGCGCTGACCTCGAATGATGCGGCGGTCCGGCGGCTGGGGCCGGGCTGGCGGCGGCTGCACCGGCTGGTCTACCCGGCCGTCGGTCTCGGAATGGTGCACTATCTCTGGCAAATGAAGGTGATCACCGGCGAGGGCTGGATCTGGGCCGGGGCAGCGACGGCGCTTCTGGTGCTGCGATTCCGGCCGCGTCGCGTCATGCAGGGGTGAATCGCCCGGGCGACTCGGGTGTTCGGCCGGAGATTCGCCTGCGGCGTCGATTTCCTTGCGCAAACCCGGGTGCTTCGCGAAATTTTCTTTCAGCTGGGCGGAATAGCGAGTCGGGGCGTCAGAAAAACACGCAGAAACTGTAAAACGTAAGCTACTGAAATTACGCACATTTCAGAAAATATCGAAGAAAAATCGGAAAATCGTAGCACAGGCCCTTGCGGAGGGATTGGTGCATCCGTAAATACCGCCTCACCGAAGCGGACGGGGCGCTGGAAGGCGGG